>JAUSIH010000027.1 GCA_030648205.1 Dehalococcoidia bacterium
CGGGGTGATGAACCTGTCCAAGCAGCGGGGCAACGCCGCCTTCACCCGGAGCGACATGGAGTTGTTCACCGTGCTGGCGGGGCAGGTGGCCGCGGCAATCGAGAACGCGCGGCTCTATGAGAGCCTGAAGATCAAGTCGCAGGAGCAGGAGAAGGAGAAGAAGGACCTGGAGCAGCGGATGGGGGAGATCCGGGGGTTGAATAGCTTCCTGCAAACCCAGCAGGCGGGCGTGGCGGAGATGCGCGAGACGAGCCGCAGGCTGGAGGAGCAGTACCGGGAGTTTGTCCGAACACTCGCCGCCGCGGTGGACGGACGCTGCCCGGAGCGGCATGAGCGCTCCCGCACGGTGGCGGCGCTGGCGGTGAGCGTGGCGCAGGTCATGGGCCTGGCGCGGGAGGACGTGGAGGAGGCCGCCTACCTGCATGATATTGGCCTCCTGGCGCTCCCCGAGGAAGCGCTCAATCGGCGTGGCGTCCTGTCGCCAGAGGAGCGCGAGAAGATGGTCAAGCACCCTGAGGTTGGAGCCAGGCTTCTCTCCGACGCCCGCATCCAGTCCAGCGTCCGCGACGCGGTGCTGCACCACCACGAGAACTTCGACGGCTCCGGCTATCCGCTGGGCCTGGCCCGTGAGGCGATTCCCCTGGCGGCGCGCATCCTCCGGGTGGTGGACTCCCTGGAGGCCATGACCACGCCGCGCTCCTACCGCAAGAAGGTCATCACGCGGAGTCAGGCCTTAAAGGAAATGCAGCAGAAGGCGGGTAAGCTCTACGATCCCCAGGTGGTCTCAGCGCTGGAGAAAGCCCTGGGCGAGGCCGTCGCCGGCAAGTAGCACACAGGCCATAGCGCCGTCTGGTTGACTGACGCTCACGTAGAAGACGCTCGCCCCGCGGCAGCTTCAGACAGTCATGCGCCCGGCGATACCACGACCAATTCTGGACGCTCCTTCCTGAAGCCGTTTGTCTCTGCCTATCTATCCCCGCCTCTCCCATAGCCACAGGACTTTTTGCTCACCCCTAACGGTACCAAGGGGCTATTATCAATGGCGCCGCCCTGTAGTAGTCTGGCTTCAAACGCGGGGCACGGCGATTCTGCCGAGGCCTCCGCAAAAATCGAGGAGCCAGAACGAAACAGGAGGTGCGTTCATGTCACATCGTCTGGTCCGGGAACAGAAGGGCTTTACCCTGGTCGAGTTGCTGGTCGTGGTCGCCATTCTGGGCGTCCTCGCCGCCGTCGCCCTGCCGAACGTGACCCAGTTCATCACGAGCGGCACGACGGAGGCGAACAACACGGAGTTGCAGGCTGTCCAGACCGCCATGGACCTCTACATGACCAAGAACAAGCTCGCGGCGGTGCCAGTCCAGGCGGCGGGGACGGCGGACCTCGGAGCCTCAACCCCTCCGCTGTATCCGGACTACATACGCATCCAGACCACAGGGTTTGCGGCCGGCTACAAGTGGATCGCCACAGGACAGGTCTCGCCTGGACCCTAGTCTCCTTCCTTGACGCCTTGGCTCTTCTAAAGAGAGATAGGCTACCCGCCAGCGAAAGGCCCCGGAGAATCCCGGGGCCTTTCGTATTTTCTGGGGCTGGCGTAGTGCTTCTACCGCTTCGTAACGGCATCCCCGTTTGGAGTGTCTGGCGTGAGGCAGACTAGAACCCGTTCCAAAATTTGGCTTCATGGTTCGACAAGCTCACCATGAACGGAAAAACCACCGCTCACCCTGAGCTTGTCGAAGGGTGAGCGGTGGTTTGAAATGACTTCTAGAGGAGGTGAAGTTTCGCAAAGGGAGGATGCATGGCCGCCCTGTGGCCCACCGGAGGAGTGGGAGGTGTCCTCCCACAAGCTCTTGCCCTCCCGCGTCTTTGGATAAGGAATGGGGAGCGAGGGGGCTTGTTCCGTGAACGAGGTTTCAGAAGCACTACATGAGGTGGGCGGCTGAGGGAGACCTGTTATCAGCGTGTCGTCAGACGGAAGGTGAACGATACGTTTCCCTGATCGCCCTGCTGCGACACGGTGTCCACCTGCACCTTTTTGAACTGGCCGGTGTTCTCCAGGGCGCGGAGGTACTGGAGGGCGGTCTCATAGCTGTCGGCCGTCCCGGACAGGGTCACGCTTCGTCCCGTCTCCCCTTTAGCCGTTGCAAGGGTCACCTGAGGGGGCGCCGCGCTGGCCGCAACCTGCATGACCGCGCTGAGGGTGCCCCTGCCTTCCACCAACTGTCCGTATCCCTTCTCCAGGCTCTCCGCCTCCGCGCTGATCTTCTGGATGCGCTCCTCCAGTGACCGCACGTCCGCCAGAGCCTGCCGCCGCGCGGTCACCTCTCTGGACAGTGGCGCTTTGAGGCGGGTGAGACGGGCGACATCCTGGTCCAGGGACGCCTTGTATCCCGCGACAGGCGCAAGGCCGCTCAGAGCCGCGGCCATCGCAAGCCCGACGCCTATCTGCTTGTAAGGTATGGGCCGGGGGCCCAGCTCCCTGGGCAGAAGGTCCACGTTGAACCGGCAGGCGGGAATCCTGGCGGGCATGGACTGCAGCGCCAGCCCCAAGTTCGCCGCGTACTCCGCGACAGGGAAGTCCTCCGGATAGTCGAGCGGGACACGGAGCGGCTCCAGTGGCAAGTCCACACTCTTGCGCAGGAGCTCTTCCAGAGGAGGCTCGGACGCCATGTCCCCCGTGATGACCAGCGACGCCTGCTGGAGGGAGACTCCGTTGCGCTCGCCGCTCTCGTAGAACTGGAGCGTCCGCCCCACCTCCTCCGAGATGCGAGCGGCCTGTTTCTCCGGGGATGCCTCACCCGGCGGCGCGTTCAGGGAGCGGACCAGGACCGGCACGCCTCCCGCGACGACCACGATGTCAAAGCCGTGGGGGGCGATGTCCACGATGAGGCAATCCGTCCGGTTCGCGGCTTTGGCGAGCGCGAAGGGCCTGATGTCCACCAGCCTGGGCCGGAGACCAAGTGCGCCCAGGGCGCGTACGTGGCTCTGCATGATCCCGCGCAGAACGCCCAGGAGGAACAGCGTTCTCTGCCCGTCGCGTGCGGGGAGAGTCCGCCAGAAGAGGTAGACGTCCTCCAGGGCCACGGGCAGCTCCGTGCGGGCCAGGCGCGGGATGGCTTCCTTCAGGACGTCGCCTTTGATATCGGGAAGGGCTATCGTCCGCAGCATGGCCCTGCTCCCCGGAATGGCCAGGAGCATGCGTCTGGTCCTCTCCAGGCCCTCCGGCAAGAGCAGGACGTTGACGGCTTTCTCCAGCGCCTCTTTATTTTCAACGGCCCCGTCGCGGACGACTCCTGCGGGCAGGGGCGCCGTCGCCCACGTGACCACACGGCTGCCGCGGAAGACGACCATCCGCACGGCGCCGGCCTCGACGCTGAGCGTCACGGTGCGCCGGTCAACGAGCCTTTCGAAGGCGCCGAGAACGCCTCCGCGGGGGCGGCTTGTGGCCGCCTCCACCGCAGCCCCGCACGGCGGGGTCTCTCTGGGGGAACTGACGCTAACGGCCACCGGGCGCCTCCTGGGCGCGGCGCAGCCCGTCACGGGCCTCCGGCCCGCCGGGACGCAGGGCCAGCGCCGCCCTGAACTCGGCGATCGCCATGTCCACCTTGCCTGCGCCGGCCAGATCCCGCCCGTGCGCGACGTAGGCCTGATAGAGCATGGCGTCCAGGGATTCCGACGGAACATTAGGATTCCGCAGCTCGTTCAGGACGCCGATGACCAGGTCCCAGCCGCCCTGGTCCCAGTACTGCTTCACCGTCGCCTGTAGCCGGGCGCGCTCCCGCAGCACGGCCTGGGGCAGCGGCGTCGGAGGCGCGCTGTCGTGGCCGGCGATCTCGGCGGCGCCGGGCTGCGCATAGACGGTAAACGCGAGGCCCAGAGAGAAGAAGTCCTTCGACTGCGTGATGGTGGTTGAGCGCAGGATCAGTGTGTCCATTGCTGCCGCGTCCAGGCGGCGCAGGAACTCCATGACCTGTTCTCTGTCCCCCTGGGCCGTCAGAGAGTAGCGGTGCGCCTCATACACGCGGTCGCCCACCTTCTCCTGTTCCGGTGTATTCGCCTTGAGGTCGCGAACGTCCACCCCGGCCGTGCGGGCCTCCGCCATCACCAGGACCACGACCTGGGACGCTAGCAGTCGCGGGGGCACGAGCCGGGTACTCGCCGCGCGGCGCTCCTCGGCCGTCCGCAGACGGGCCTCCACCGCCGGGACGTCCACCGACGTCTGGGCGACGGTGTCGCGCAGGATACTGACGTCTTTCCGTGCCTTCTCGGCTGCTCGTGTCTGCACCGCGGCCCCTACGGCAAGGCCCAGGTAGGCGACCGCGAGAAGCGCGATGAGTCCCTTGACCAGAATGTCAGGCCGGACCCGAAGAAGAGCAGCCCGCCCTCCCACACCGCCAGACGTATTCAGTACGTATTCAGCCTTCACCTTCGTTACTCCTCGCGCCAGGAGCGTATGCGGACGACGCCGCTCTGGATGCCCACCCGCGAGCGGATGGCGACGGTGCCCGCCGAGGCGCGGATGTCATACTGCGGCAGGGTGACGGCGATCGGAGCCGCGTCGCCGCTTGACGCCGGATTGCCGCTGTCGTAAGTGGGCTCCACCCACGCCTGGTTGTAGTACGTTCCGTCCTGTGGAGTGGCCGTCGCCCGGAAGACCTGAGTGCCCGTCTGGCCCGAGGCGATGCTGGGTTTTGGAGAGTTGAACTCCCAGTCCACCGTTTGCTGGCCGTTCTGCATGGAGAGCGTCGGCTCGGCGGTGGTGAAGCCGCTGCTGCTTCCCGGCACGTACGTGAACCCCTGTGGGAGCACGTCCCACATCTGTTCCAGCTTGATAGTGGCGGTGCCCGTATTGATGACCTGGATGGTGTACGTGAACACGGTGGTCTGGCCCGGCGGAGCGTAGGGAGGCTCGACCGTCTTGCCTACTTGGAAGTTGTGGCCTGGCTGGGGGGTCGGCGTCGGCAGAGGGGTGGGTGTAGGGACAAGGGTGACCGAGATGGTGACCGGCATGCCGTCCACCGTCTTCTGGTAAGAGACGGGCGTGGACACGGGCAGGCCGGCGACGAAGGTTGGGTCATAGCGGACGCGCCAGATACCATGCTCCACGCCCGCGTCCGCCGCCGTCCGGTTGCCCAGGTGCGCGGACGACTCCCTGGCGCTCAGGAGGTCCGCGGACTCCGCGGTCAGGAAGGAGGTGACCATGAGCGTGCCCACCGCCAGGACGATGAGCACCAGGACCAGGACCTGGCCGCGCTCGTCACGCGCAAGCTCGCGGACCTCTCCGTTCACGGACCACGTCATGGGCGCGTTCAACCCGTACTCCGTATCGAGAACTGGTAGATCGTCTGGGTGGCGCTTCCCGAAGGCGACGGCGTGGTCAGGGTGAGGGTAACCAGAGCGCCTGTCCGCAGAAAGGACACGGCGGTGACGCGCCAGGCGATTGTATGGGTGGCCCCGTCCGCTGTCCGCCGCAGCTCCGTCCCCACGAGCGCGTACGAGACCTGGCGCAGCGTGCTTCCGCCGCCGTAACGGTCCGTGGACGTGATGGCGACCGAGCTCTGGGCCGGGCCGCCGTCCGGCAGATCGGTGGAGTTTGCCAGCGGGATGTCCACGCTCAGCCATGTCGCCGCGGTGCGCAGGTCCTGCAACTGGGCTGATTGCTGGGTGTTCCATGTCGTAGTCTGAAATGTCTCGAACATGGCGGCGCCCGCGGGCGCCGCGATAAGTCCGGTAATCGCGGCGGAGATGAGCATCTCCAGAAGGGTACTCCCCCGCTGGTCGCCGCGCAGGTTTCCGACGAGCTGTGCAACGGTATGCATGCGTCCAGTCCTACCGGTTAGTCTTGTACGTCTGCAGGGTCACGTAGGGCTGCCCGTTCAGGGAGACGGTGATGGTGACCAGAGAGACGTTGTTATCGCTTTCGGCGGACACCGCGCTGGCGGTGAGGGTATAGTCTGGCGATGGCGTCACCGTCGCGTAGCTTGCGGGAGGCGCCTGGTACGGCAGGCCTTTCATGTATTCAACCTGCGAAAGCGCCATCTGCTCCGCGCCGACGCTGGACTGCGCTTCGCGGGTCGCCAGGGAGCCCGACGAAAGCCCCGCCAGGAGCACTACCGCCACGATGCCCAGCAACGCGACAGCCAAAACGCTCTCAAGCAGGCTCGATCCGCGCTGGTCCATCCTCAGAACGCTCCTTCCCCGCACGGCGGGGCCGTTCACTTCCTGAGCGCTTGTCCCATTGAGAACATGGGCAGGATGACGGACAGGGCAATGAAGGCCACCAGCACTCCGATGCCGAGGGTAAGGGCAGGCTCGATGAGCGAGACCAGGGAGTCTATGCGCTCCTCTACCTCCTGCTCGTACGAGTCAGCGACGTGCGTCAGGTTGGACTCCAGGGTGCCGGACTCCTCGCCCACGCGGACCATCTGGATGAACAGGGGCGGAAAGTAGGGGACGCGGCCCAGAGGCACGGCGAGGCCCTGGCCTTGCAGCAGTTGCTCCTGGGCTGCCGCAAGGGCCTCGTTCAATACCACGTTGGAGACAGTTGCGCGCGTGAGGACCAGCGCGTCGGATATCGGGATGCCCGCGTGGAGCAGCATGGCCATTGTCCGGCTGAGGCGGGCGGTGGCCTGCAACGCGAGCAGGGACCCTATCAGGGGCAGGGAGAGCAGGAGCCGGTGGAACCGGCGACGGCCTGCGGGACGGCTGATATACACCTTTGTAGCTATGCCGAGGGCGACGACGGCCAGCGCGAGATAGAGGCCATACGCCACCAGAAAGTCGCTCAGGCGCATCATCACCAGGGTGGTCCATGGCAGATTCACCTTGAGCGAAAGGAAGACCTTGGAAATCTGCGGCAGCACGAACGTCAGGATTAAGATGACGACCGCAACCGCTACCGTCACGACGATGGCGGGATAGACCAGAGCCTTCATGAGCTTCTTGGCGATGGCCCTTTCGCGGTCTATGTAGCCTGCGACCTGCCGCAGGACTTGTTCAAGGCCGCCTGATCGCTCTCCCATCTCTATCATGCGTACAGTAAGTTGGTTGAACGCGTTGGGGTGCTGCCGCAGGGCGTCTGACATGGTGCTCCCCGATTGGACCGACTGGATGACAGAGGTGAGGATGCTCTGGAGGCCGGGTTTGATGGCCTGCTGGCGCAGCACCTGGACCGCGGACAGCAGGGGGGTGCCCGTCTCCAGCAGAATGCTGAGCTGACGCAACAAGGCGATGATGTCCGAGGCGGTGGGGTGGGTGACGCTTGGGAAAAGCTCGCCCATGGAGGGGCGCCGCGAAAAGGACCGGAGGCGCAGGACACGGTACCCCGCCTTCTCCAGGGACTTCTCGGCGTCCACCTCCTCGGCCGTATCCAGAACTCCCTCTATCAGGCGTCCATCGGCGGTGGAGGCCACATACTGGAATGGCATACTGTTACGTCGTCCGGCCTTTCGTGTTGCGGCTCCTCACTAGGTCGCCGAATAGACGGTGCGCAGCACCTCGGAGATGGTGGTCATGCCCATCTTGGCCTTCAGCATGCCGTCTTTGAGCATGGGCACGGTCCCGTCCCGGGCCGCCTGCGCGGCGGTTTCCCCGCCGCTCGCGCCCGCGGTCACCAGCTTGCGGACGTCCTCGCTCATGGCCAGCAGCTCAAAGATGCCGGTGCGGCCCAGGTAGCCCGTTCCCATGTCGAACTGGCAGCCCGCGCCGGAGACGGCCTCTTCCAGCGTCTCGTGCAGAGTATTGGCGTACGTCACGGCCTGGTCGGCGGGCACCGGCCCGCGCGTGCGGCAGTGCGGGCACACCCGGCGCACCATGCGCTGGCTCAGCACTCCCACCAGCGCCGACGCCACCAGGAAAGGCTCAATGCCCAGGTTGATGAGCCGGGACAGGGAGCCCACCGCGTCGTTGGCGTGGATGGAGGACAGGACCAGGTGCCCGGTGAGCGCCGCCTGCACCGCGATGCGGGCCGTCTCGCTGTCGCGTATCTCTCCCACCAGGATGACGTCGGGGTCAAGGCGCATGATGGAGCGCAGCCCTACGGCAAACGTGAGTCCCGCCTTGGGGTTCACCTGGATGGAGTTGACGTCGGGGAAGCGGTACTCCACGGGGTCTTCGATGGTGATGACATTGCGTTCGCTGTGGTCCATCTGGCTGACCGAGGCGTAGAGAGTCGTGGTCTTGCCGGACCCCGTCGGCCCGCAGACAAGGATCATCCCGTGGCTGCTTTTCAGCATGCGGTTATAGCGGCCCAGTATTTCCGGCAGGAAGCCCAGGTCGGAGAGGTTGCGGATGGAGGCGGACTTGTCCAGGATGCGCAGCACCATCATTTCCCCGTAGATGGTATCGGTGGTGGCCGCGCGCATGTCCACCTCGCGCCCGTCCGAGGAGAGGCTGAGCTGGCCGTCCTGCGGCAAGCGCCGCTCCGCGATGTTCATGCCGGCCATGATCTTGAGCCGCGACACGAGGGGCGCGTGGGTGCTGGTGGGCAGGGAGAAGACCTCGTGAAGGATGCCGTCAATGCGGAACCGGATGCGCAGGCGGCTGGCCTGCGGCTCGATATGGATGTCGGACGCCCTGTCCTTGATTGCCTGGCTGAGCATCAGGTCCACCGTTCGGACGATGGGCGTCCGGGTCACGACCTCCGGCGCAATGGCGGCGGCCTCGCGCTCGGCGGGGGCGAACTGCTGAAGCTCGCGCGTGATTTCCCCCGTGACCTTGTAGTAGAGGTCAATGGCCTCCAGAATCTCGGCCTCCGCCACCGGCACCGGGATGATGTGCAGCCCGCAGTGGGCGTGGAGGTCATCAATAGCCTGCAGGTCCTCAGGGTCGGCCATGGCCACGGCCAGGCGGTCGCCTTCCGCGTGGATAGGCACCACGCGATGCCTGCGGGCCAGGTTCTCCGGCACCAGGGCCAGGACAGAAGGGTCTATGCGCTGCTTTTTGAGGTTGACGCCGGTGGACACGGACGCGGCGTCTCGAGAGGCAACGAGCCGCAGCAGGGCAGGGGTGGAGTGCGCCGCCTCGGCCTGTGGGAGTGGCTCGGAAGATGACGGTTTTTGCTCGCTCTCAGGAGAGACGGTGAGAGACCGGATTGGGTGTGTCATCATCAAGGTGTCCTCCTACAGGGCTTCGGGGCGGGCTACCGGAGGCCATTGACAGAGTGAGGGAAGCTGGTGGAGCTGTGTTGAGTATGCGGCGCCCGATACGTGCGGACAATAGTACTTTAGGTTAAAGCGACGGGGTGAATTCGTACTAACGGTGCGTGCCCCCTGTGTGCGCATACGTGGGTATCGGGGGTGCGCCGGCGGCCCGATTACGGTGGCGAGACCGACGTTGTATGATAAGAACAGGGAGGGGTAGTCTCCTGAGGGAAAGGAGG
>JAUSIH010000028.1 GCA_030648205.1 Dehalococcoidia bacterium
TGTCCGCCGTGTCGAAGAAGTTGCAGCCCATCTCGACCGCGCGCAGAATGGAGCGGAGCGATGCCGTGTCGTCCGTCGGCCCGTACGAGTTGCCGTGGCGATTGCCTGCGATGGCCCACCCGCCGAAGCCGACCTCCGAGACGCGCAGGCCCGTGCGGCCCAGCGTGCGGTACTTCATGGGCGGCGTCCCGCCGGCTGCTTCACAACGGCGCGCATCGCCGACTCCAGCGCCGCGAAGTCGCCCTCCGGGATGATGTGGACGTTGCCCTGGAACGCGAGGCGCCAGTGCGCGGGCGGCCACTTCTGGACGTAGGCCAGCTTTGTGGCCCAATCCGCCGCGGGCAGGAAGTCCTTCTCGTCGAGCAGCACGTCCGGCGTGACCTTAAAGCGCCAGGGATAGTCCTCGCCCTTCTTCTCGCTCGTCCAGACGGGCGTGTGCTCCTCCCAGTAGGTGGACGTGATCGTGGCCGTCCCCGCGAAGGCCTGCACGCCTGTGACGTAGAGCATGACCCGGTCGCCGGGGCGCATCTTCTCCGCCTTGGCGCGGTGGCGGCTTTTCACGCCCTGCACGGTGAAGCCCATCTCGCGGCTCTTGCGGAAGTTGCCTGGCGTCCCGACGAGCAGCCAGTAAGTGGTCGCCATCTCGCCCTCCCTCGCGGCCCTGGAACACGATGCCGCGGATGCCATTATAAAGAGCGCGGCCACCTATCCGCCAGCGCGCCGTCGCTCAAATCCTGCTTGACAAATGCTTAACGGACTGTTACGATGTGCGGTAATTCGCTTTTTGGACAGCTACGACGGGGAGTAGTAGAGGCGTCCGGAGCCTCCAGAGAGCCGGGGCAAGGTGGAATCCCGGCGGCGAAGGCCCTTGAACTCGCCCCTGAGCCGTACGGTCGAAGGCTCCGCGCAGGCGGGGCGGTAGGCCAGACCGGGTGCGCCCGCTACAGCGCCAGAGTGGTCCTTCCGCGCAAGGACAACAAGGGTGGTACCGCGGGCCTATACAACCCGTCCCTGCAGGGGCGGGTTTTTTTGTCTCCCCGGCGGACGCGGAGACACGGGAGGAACAGGCTATGGCCAACAGGAAGAAGATGACCGGCGCTCAGATGGTGTGCGAGAGCCTCCTGCGCGAAGGCGTGGAGGTCATGTTCGGCTACCCGGGCGGCGCCATCCTGCCCTTCTACCAGACGCTGCCCCAGTACCCGAAGCTGCGCCACATCCTTGTACGCCACGAGCAGGGCGCGGGCCACGCCGCTGACGGGTACTCGCGCGCCACGGGGCGTGTCGGCGTCGCCGTCGCCACGTCCGGGCCGGGCGCCACCAACCTCACCACCGCGCTCGCCACCGCCCAGATGGACTCGTCCCCCATGATCGCCATCACCGGCCAGGTGCCGCGGTCGGCCATCGGCAAGGACGCCTTCCAGGAGACGGACGTCACCGGCGTCTCCATGCCTGTCACCAAGCACAACTATCTGGTGATGGAGACCCGCGACATCCCGCGCATCATGAAAGAGGCCTTTTACATCGCGCGGACCGGCAGGCCCGGCCCCGTGCTCATTGACATACCCAAGGATGTGCAACAGGAGGAAGCCGAGTTCGAGTACCCGGACGGGGTGGACTTGCCCGGTTTCAGGCCCGTCCTGGACGGCCACCCTGCCCAGATCAAGAAGGCCGCCGGCCTGATTGACGAGGCGCAGCGCCCGCTCATCATAGCGGGGCACGGCGTCATCATCTCCCGCGCATACGCGGAGCTCCTGGACCTGGCGGAAAAGACCGGCATTCCGGTCATCACCACCCTCCTGGGCATCAGCGGCTTCCCCGGCGACCATCCGCTGCACATGGGCATGCCCGGCATGCACGGCCTGGCCTGGAACAACCTCGCCATTGACGAGGCGGATGTGATCGTCGCCATCGGCATGCGCTTCGACGACCGGGTGACGGGCAAGGTCAGCACATTCGCGCCGCGGGCCAAGATCGTCCACATTGACATTGACCCCGCGGAGATCGGCAAAAACGTGAAGGCCCACGTGCCCATCGTCGGCGACGTCAAGCGGGTACTCACGCAGCTCAACCAGCACGTGACCGCCCGGCACGACCATCCCGACCGCAAGGAGTGGCGTCGGCGCGTAGACAAGATGAAGAAGGAGCACCCCTCCCTGCGCATCAGGGATGCGAAGGGCCTGCTGCCCCAGTACGTGTGCAGCGCCCTCTCAGAGGTCACGCACGGCGACTCCATCATCGTGACCGGCGTGGGCCAGCACCAGATGTGGGCGGCCCAGCACTACGTCTTCCGCGACCAGGGCACGTTCATCAGCTCCGGCGGCCTGGGCACCATGGGCTTTGAGATACCCGCGGCCATGGGCGCCCAGGTGGGCAGACCGGACAAGACCGTCTGGTCCGTGGCGGGGGACGGCGGCTTCCAGATGACCTTGCCCGAGCTGGGCACCATAGCGCAGGAGAAGATACCAGTCAAGTTCGCCATCCTCAACAACAGTTTCCTGGGCATGGTCCGGCAGTGGCAGGAGATATTCTACCAGCGGCAATACGTGGCCACTCCGCTGTTCAGTCCAGACTTCATGAAGCTGGCGGAGGCCTACGGTATGATGGGCCTGCGGGTGAAGGACAAGGCGGGCGTGGGCCCGGCCATACACCAGGCCATGAAACACGACGGCCCTGTCATCGTGGAGTTCGTCGTGGTTGAAGAGGAGAGCGTGTACCCCATGATTCCTCCGGGGCTATCGGTCAATGAGATGATAGAGGAGCCGGAGAAAATGGTCGCCATGCAGGACTCGAAGGAAGCGTCGTCGTAGCCATGACAAACGCAAGCGGAACCACCAAGCAGACCATTGTCGCGCTGGTCGCCGACCGGCCGGGCGTCCTCAACCGCATCGCCAGCATGTTCCGTCGCCGGAACTTCAACATCGAAAGCCTGGCGGTGGGGCATAGCGAGCAGCCGGACCTCTCGCGCATGACCTTCGTGGTAAATACCGCGCCGGGGAGCGCGGAGCAGGTCACGAAGCAACTGCGCAAGCTCATTGATGTGGTCAAGGTATCGGACATCACCGACGAGCCGATGGTGGCCCGGGAAATGGCCCTCATCAAGGTAAAGGCCACGCCCACGACCCGGAGCGAGATTATCCAGTTCGTGGAGATCTTCCGTGCGGACATCGTGGACGTGTCGCCGGACAGCCTGGTCATCGAGATTACGGGCGACGAGGACAAGATTGACGCACTAGTACGCCTGATGCGCCCGTTCGGCCTCAAGGAGATCATGCGGACGGGTCGCGTGGCCATGCCGCGGGGGTCGGCGAGCGCGGACGCCGAGGACCAAGACGAGGAGTTGCGCTACCGCGCCAACGGCGGGAAGCCCGACGGTGAAAAGTAAGCCGGGAGAGAGAAACCACATGGCGACGATCTATTATGACAAGGATGCTGACCTGAGCTTGCTGAAGAGCAAGACAATCGGCATCATCGGCTACGGAAGCCAGGGACACGCCCACGCCCAGAACCTGAAGGACAGCGGCTGCAACGTTGTCGTCGGCCTGTACCAGGGGAGCAAAAGCTGGGACAAGGTCAAGCAGGACGGCCTGAAGGTGGACACGGTGGCCAACGTGGCGAAGGCCGCGGACACCATCATGATGCTGATCCCGGACACCATGCAGCGGGACGTGTACGAGAAGGAGATCAAGCCGGGGCTGACGGCGGGCAAGACCCTCATGTTCGCCCACGGCTTCAACATCCACTTCAAGCAGATTGTCCCGCCGGCGAATGTGGACGTCAGCATGATCGCCCCCAAGGCGCCGGGCCACCGCATGCGCGAGGTGTTCAAGGAAGGCTCGGGCGTGCCCGCGCTGGTCGCGGTGCACCAGGACGTCTCCGGCAAGGCCAGGCAGAACGCCCTGGCCTACGCCAAGGGCGTGGGCAGCACCCGCGCCGGCGTGCTTGAGACCACATTCAAGGAAGAGACCGAGACCGACCTTTTCGGCGAGCAGACGGTCCTGTGCGGCGGCGTCTCCTCGCTGGTCAAGACCGCCTTTGAGACCCTGGTCAAGGCGGGCTACCAGCCGGAGGTCGCCTACTTTGAGTGCATGCACGAGCTCAAGCTCATCGTGGACCTGATGTATCAGGGCGGCCTGAACTACATGCGCTACTCCGTGAGCGACACCGCGGAGTACGGCGACTACACGCGCGGCCCGCGCGTCATTGACGAGCATGTGCGCGCGTCCATGCAGAAGATTCTCGGCGAGATTCAGAACGGCACCTTCGCCAAGGAGTGGATGAACGAGTGGCGCGAGGGCGCGACGAAGTTCCACGCCATGCGGGACGCGGAGAAGAAGCAACAGATAGAACAAGTGGGCGAGAAGCTGCGCTCCATGATGCCCTGGCTGGAGAAGCCAAAGGCGAGAGGGTCGTACTAGCTCGCGTCATCGTTAATGGCCCTGAAGGCAAAAGGCTATGTGGTCACATAATGCATATCCCCTTGGTCTAGGCGTCGGTGGCCTGCTCGCCCTTAGGCGGGGGTCGGGCGCCGTCCTTCCACGGAAGGACGCGCTCACCCGGGCAGGTTCGTCCTGCCGCGCACCTCGCCACAGCGCACACGGTCCCGTATAGCGGGGCCGCGGAAAAAGGGAGGAGTAAGACCATGACACGCAAGACGGAGACCAAGGTCATTGACGGACAGCCCCGGGAGCGGGTTCTGATATTCGACACCACGCTGCGGGACGGCGAGCAGGCCGCAGGGGCCATGCTCACCGCCGACGACAAGCTGAACGTGGCCCAGCAGCTCGACAGGCTGGGCGTGGACATCATCGAGGCGGGGTTCCCCGCCAGTTCGCCCGGCGAGTTCGAGGCGGTGCGCCGCGTCGCCCGGCTCGTGCGCCGGCCCGTCATCGCCGCGCTGGCCCACGCCAACCGCGACGCCGTGGACAGGGCGTGGGAGGCCATCAAGGAGGCCGCGCACCCGCGCATCCACGTCTTCCTGTCCTCGTCCGACGTGCACATGATGCACCAGCTCCGCAAGGACAGGGAGACGGTCATAGAGATGGCGTGCGAGAACGTGGCCCGCGCCCGCGGCTACTGCCCGGACGTGGAGTTCTCCCCCATGGACGCCACCCGCAGCGAGCCGGAGTACGTCTTTCGCCTGCTGGAGGCGGTCATAGACGCGGGCGCCACTACCGTCAACATTCCGGACACGGTGGGTTACACCACGCCGGAGGAGTTCAGGAATCTCCTGACGGGTATCCAGAAGAACGTCAAGAACATTGACAAGGTCATCATCAGCGTTCACTGCCACAACGACCTCGGCCTCTCCACGGCGAACAGCCTGGCCGCCGTCGAGGCGGGCGCGCGGCAAGTGGAGTGCACCGTCAACGGCATCGGCGAGCGGGCGGGCAACGCCTCGCTGGAAGAGGTCGTGATGAGCCTGCACACCCGGAAAGACCACTTCAAAGTCTTCACGGGCGTTGACACAACGCAGATCTGGCGCGCGAGCCGCATGGTGAGCGACGTCACCGGCTTCGCCGTCCAGCCCAACAAGGCCATCGTGGGCAAGAACGCGTTCCGGCACGCCTCCGGCATCCATCAGGACGGCCTGCTCAAGGAGCGCACCACCTACGAAATCATGGACCCCCGATCTATCGGCCTCACGGGCAAGCTGAACCTGGTGCTGGGCAAGCTCTCCGGTCGCCACGGCTTCGTGAAGCGGCTGGAGGAGCTGGGCTACAAGCTCTCCGCGGAGGAGATGGACAAGGCCTTTGATGCCTTCAAGCGCCTGGCGGAGACCAAGAAGGAAGTCACCGACATGGACCTGGAGGCGCTGGTGGCCGAGGAGCATCGG
Source organism: Dehalococcoidia bacterium (assembly GCA_030648205.1). Lineage (NCBI taxonomy): Bacteria > Bacillati > Chloroflexota > Dehalococcoidia > Dehalococcoidia bacterium. Next base: position 5,834 of record JAUSIH010000028.1, read on the forward strand.
ACCGGCGTCACTCAGGCTGCCTACCAGGTTGACCTGGTGCAGGTGAGCTGCGGCACGGGCCTCGTGCCCACCGCGACGGTGCGGCTCATCGATCCGGACGGCAAGCCGCACATGGAGGTGTCCGCCGGCACCGGCCCCGTGGACGCGACGTACCGCGCCATCGGCCGCATCGTCGGCCTGCCCTCGCGCCTGGTTGAGTTCAGCGTCGGCTCCGTGACGGAGGGCATAGACGCCATCGGCGAGGTGACGGTGCGCGTGGAGAGCGAGGGGATGCTCGCGCTGGGCAAGAGCGCGAATACGGACATCATCGTGGCGAGCGCCAAAGCCTACGTGAACGCGCTGAACAAGCTGCTGGCCCAGCGCACGGACGTGACTCGTGACGAGGGGCAAGTGTCCTCGGCCAGGAGCGCGTAGAGAGGTTGAGGCGGGAGCGGAGGGCGCGACGGTATCCGCCGCGTCCTTCGTGGACACCGGCCAAACCGGGGCCTGCCTGCCCGTAACGTGATGCAAGTGACGAGTCTGAGAGATATAGCAGCGTCGCCCGCCGACTTGCTTGAGTCCGGCGAGGCCGTCAGAGACCGGGTGCCCGGAGTGCGGGAAGTGGTGGGAGAAGCGGAGGCCTGCGACGGGCGGCAGCCTCGGCGCTTTTTACTCTGGGTGACGGACCGCCGCCTGCTCTTCCTCTACGTGGACCGGGACGCGCTCCCGCCGCGCATCGGCAACGTCAGTGTTCCCTACGGCCAAATCGCGGGGGTTACCGCGGAGCGCGGCGGGAGCTTCCTGACGCTGGGTCTGGCGTCCGCCAGCGTGGCCCTGGGCCTGGGGGCCGCGGCGCTGGACACCCTGTTGACCGGCCTTCTGGGGATGGGCCTGTTCGTAGGAGGGGTTTTTGGCCTGCTGCATGTCCTCTTCCCCCCGTACAAGTTCACGCTGGCCCTGGCGGTCGGCTCCCCGTTGAGCGTGGCGGTGGCCGGACGGCACGTGCGGGCGCTCCAGGCGGCGCTGGAGGCCCACAAGAAGTAGGAGCGCATTACGCGTCAAGGTGCGCGCCTGGCCCTGGGCAAGGTCGGGCTGGCGTACGCGGAGGGCCACGACGTGAACGACAGGTAGTACTTGGTCCTGGCCCGCAAATCGTAACGTCGGTTGGCCGCACCTGTTACTTCACCACTTTTTGCTTCCGCATATCCTGTATCTCCTCGTCGGAGTAGCCCAGGATATCGTGGCATACTTGATACGTATGCTCGCCCAGATGGGGCGCAACCGTGTAAATGGCGCTGGGCGTGCCGCGGAGTCTGGGGTGCGGCGCAAGCAGAGGGAGCGCCCGCTCCCTGCCGTGGTCCAGCCGGACGATCGCCTTCCGCTCCTTCAGGTGGGGGCACGCGAGGATGTCCTCCACGCTCTGCACCCGCCCATAGGGCACGCCCCCCTCGTCCATCGCCTTTTCGACCTCGGCGATGGTGTGGACGCGCACCCAGTCCTCCAGCATCTTGTTCAGCTCGTCCACGTGCCGGTTTCGAGCGGCCCTGTCCTTGTACTCCGGGTCCTTGGGCAGCTCCGGTCTGCCCATGAGCCTGGCGACGTGGGGGAAATGGCTGTTATCGTGCGCCATGATGAAGATATAGACCCCGTCGGAGGTCAGGAACGTGCCAACCGGCGCGATGGGCAGCTTCCCACGCTTCGGCGGCATCCCGCGCGCGTAGCGGGCCAGGGAGTTCGTGATGGTGACGAGCACGCCTTCGTACAGGGATGCCTCGACGAACTGCCCGCTGCCAGTCCTCTCGCGGCCTTGCAGGGCTGCGAGCGCGCCTATCGTGGCGTACAGCCCGCCGATCATGTCCGTCAGGATACCGCCGGACAGAATCGGAGGGCCGTCGGGGTCTCCGGTCAGGCTCATAACTCCGCCCATGGCCTGGCACACGTAGTCGAACGCCGCGCGCTGGGCGTACGGCCCGGTCTGCCCGAACCCGGAGATGGACACCACGATGAGCCGCGGGTTGATCGCCTTGACCTGCTCGTAGCAGAACCCGAGCCGCTCCATCACCCCGGGCCGGAAGTTTTCGACGAGCACATCCCCCCATTTCATCAGGCGCGTCAGGACCTGCTGGCCCTC
>JAUSIH010000029.1 GCA_030648205.1 Dehalococcoidia bacterium
AGGGCCTGCCCAACGGCCTCCTCCTCCGCGCGCCAGCGCGCGACTGCTTCCCGCGCCTGCCGGAGGGCGTTGCGCTCCTCTTCCACGCGCTGACGGGCCTCCTCCAGCTTCCGGTGCTCCTCGTCGAAGGACGCCAGATCGGCGAGCCTGCGCTGCGCCGCCTCGTGCCGGGCCGGGTCGTAGCCCAGCGCGTCGCGGGCCTGCGCCGCCTGCGTCAGCCGCCGGCGCTCGTCCGGAGCGAAGTCGCCCGCCTGGAGACGGGTAAGGGTGCTCTCCCGACGCGGGCGGGCCTGGGCCAGCTCGTCGGCGCTGCGTTTGCCCTCTTGGATGTCGCGCTGGATGGCGGCGAGACGCCCGTCGAGGGCGCGGCGCTCCTGCGACCACTTAGCCTCGGCCTGCGCGCTCTCCCGCTTCAGCGCGTCCGCGCGCTGGCGGAGCAGGGCTATCTCCTGCTCGTTGACGCGGAAGCGGGCCTTCTTCTCCTGTCCCTGGGCGGCGTAGTCCTCCACGATATGCGCGCAGCGGTCTTCCCCCAGGTGCGTGCCGCACACGAGGCACTCCGCCTTGCCCTGCAAGCGGTCTATCCTGTCCCGCAGTTCCTGCATCTCCCGCTTGAGCTGCTCGTTGTCCTGCTGCAAGCGCGCCGCCTGCTCCAACGCCGCCTGAGACTCATCCCGCCGGGCGACGACCTCCCGTTCCGCGGGCTGCAACGCGACAAGCTGCTGCTGGCCATGGGCGGCCTGCGCCTCCAGTTGGGGCACGGCCTCGGCCAGAGGCCCCAGTCGCGCGATGTCCCGCTCCGCCTGCTGCTGCTCCGCCAGAAGCTTCTGCCGCGCCGCCTCGATCTGTCCTTCCAGGCGTATGCGGTCCTTGTCCAGCGCGTCATGCTGCTGGCGCGCCCGCACGAGGGCCTCCACGGCGACGCGGACGTCCATCATCTCCTGATAGCCTTGCTGGACCGCGTCCTGCCGCGCGAGCAGCGCATCGTACGCGCCGACGTGCCGCGTACGCTCCGCGGCATCCTTCTCGGCGCGCGCCTGCTCGTCCAGCGCCTGCCGACGGCGGCGGCGGGCGTCCTCCACCTGGCCCTTCCTCGACTGGAGGCTGCCGACCTGGGTGTGGAGGGCCGTTACCTGCGCCTGTGCCTGCTGCGCGGTCGCCTCGGCGGCGGCCAGGGATGCGGCGGCCTGCTCCGCCTCCGACTGGTGGGTTGGCCGCTGCGCCAGATCGCTCTCCATCTGGGACAGGGCGGACTCGCGGCTGCGGGCATCGGCCTCGCGCTGGCGGGCGCGCTCGCTGGCGCGCTTGGCGAGCGTGTCGTAGTAGGCCAGGCCCAGGATGTCCGCGAGCACATCCTTGCGCTCGGCGGGCCGCTGGCGGGTGAACTCGTCGGCCCGGCCCTGGGCAAGGTAGGCGCTGTTGATAAACGTGGTGTAGTCCAGCCCCACCAGCTCCAGTATCTTGCGCTGCGTCTCCGCCACGGTATTGCCACCCGTGCTCCGCCATGCGGAGCCGTCGGACGCTGCCTGAAGGTCGAGCAAGGTCGCGCCTGACCGGCGGCCCGGCCTGGACTTGCTGCGCTTGCGGACGACCCGGTGGCGGTCGCCGCGCGCCTCGAACTCCAGGTCCACCTCCATGTCCGTCTCACCCATGTGAACAAGGTCGTCGTCGGACTTGGCGCGGCACTCGCCCCAGAGCGCCCAGGTGATGGCGTCCAGAATGGCGGACTTGCCGTGCCCGTTCGGCCCGCACAGGCAGGCGACATGCAGCCCCTCGAAGCTGAGCGGCTCCGGCGGGTTGGTGTAGCACATGAAGTTGCGCAGGGTGAGGCGCAGGGGAATCATAGGACAGACAGGTCGGGCTTTTCCAGCGTGATGGCCTTGCCGCGCTCCGGCACGATAACCTTCCGCCCATGCAGCTTGTCCTGGAACAGCTTGGGCTGCTCTGTATGGACGGGGATGACTAGCTTCGGGTCCATGATGTTGATGAGCCGCACCAGCTCGTCGCCGGAGATGTGGCCGGAGGCGTGCAGGCCCTCGTCCTCCGGGCGCGGCTTGCGCGTGACCGGGTCCGGCACGCCCGCGTGCGTCAGCCCGAAGCGCTCCAGCCACGCCTTCAGGCGCGTGATGTCCATGACCATCTCCTCGGAGTACGCCTCGCTGGACGAGTAGATGTACAGTCCGCCCGGCGCGGGCTTGATGTCAATCAGGTTGTTCATATCGAAGTAGCTGAAGCACAGGATGTAGTCGTGCTGCGCGTCGTGAATCTGTCGCGGCGTGACCATCCTGCCGCGCGCGGCGTACGCTTCGACCAGATTGCGCTCCCACAGCAGCTTGCTGCCTTTCGACTCGTCGTACACCAGCAGCGCATCGTCCTCGATGGGATCGGCGACATCGCTCGGGATGACGCGGCTCACCGCGTCCAGCACGTAGGCGTCCCGCGACAGCACGACGAGCCTGCGCCCGCAGTCGCGCGCGATCTGGCGGAAGGCCAGCAGGCGCTCCAGGTTGCGCGGGCCGAAGTCGGCGATGACGAGCCGCCCGTGCGCAGCCCGCACGCGCTCCAGGGCGCGCTGGTGCACCACCTCCTCGGTCACGTCGTCCGCGGGCCTGTCAATGCGCGTGCCCTCGCAGACGAGGACGGCGGGCCGCAGCGCCGCGACCGCCTCCGCGAAGCGCTGGGTCAGGTGGCTCTTCGTGCCGTGCAGGCGGATGTCGCCCGTGTACACGACCCAGCCTATGCCGGTCTCGACGGCGTAGGCGGCGGAACCGAAGATGGAGTGGTCCACGGGGAAGTAGCGCAGCGGCAGGCCGCCGACGCTTTCGGCGACGCCGAGAGGCCGGGAGCGGAACGTCTTCCTGTCGGACGGGATGCCGCCCCAGAAGCTCGTCAGCGCGGGCGAGATCTCCTCGCCGCGCGGCACGAGGAAGGGGCGCTGCACGACCTCTCCGCCCGTGGTGGTGAGCAGCCCCGTTTTAGCGCTCACCGCGCGTTGTGTGGCATAGCACGTCTCCTTGTCGAATCCCCCCGGTGCGGAGTCCTGCACCGCCTTGGCGATGGCGATGGCTAGCGGCCGCGCGACGACCGGGATGTCCGGGCGCAGGAAGGAGATGTGTCCGCTGTGGTCCAGGTGCGCGTGAGAGAGGAGCACGGCGTCCACGTTGGCGTCGCTGCGCGCGTGGGACGGAGTCCAACTCCAGACGTCGTCGCTGTCCAGCGCCATGTCCTCGCGGTAGATGCCGCGCAGGGGGGGCAGGATGTCCAGCGCGAGGAAGTCCAAGAGGCCGCGAGGAGAGCGCGGCTGCATATACTCCTCGAAGTACTGCGACAGGAGGTGATAGTTCGTGCCGAAGTCGAAGAAGAGGCGGGCGCCGTCCGCCTCCAGCATGATCTTGTTGCCGCCCACCACGCCCGCGCCGTCGTACACCGTGATGCGCACGTCCGTCCCTGGCCTCTCACTCGAATCTGGCGCTATTGTAGCATAGCGGGCCTGAGAAGATGACGCATGGTAGTGTACCGCACGGCCTGAAGCAGACGCGCCTCCCATGCTACAATGATGGCGCAGTCTGGGACTTCATCGAGGACTCATGTTTGACACACTGACAGACAAGCTGACCGCCGTCTTCAAAAAGCTGACGAACCGAGGCCGCCTCACCGAAAAGGACGTGGACGAGGCGCTCCGAGAGGTCCGCATGGCCCTCCTGGAGGCCGACGTCAACTTCAAGGTGGTGCGCGACTTCGTGGCGAAGGTGCGCGAGCGGTGCGTGGGCGTGGACGTCCTGGCGGGTCTGAACCCGGCCCAGCACGTCATCAAGGCTGTCCACGAGCAGATGATCGCCATGCTCTCCGGCGGCGACCGCCGGATGGTGGCGGCCAGCCAGCCTCCCACGGTGGTCATGCTGCTCGGCCTGCAAGGCTCCGGCAAGACGACCACCGCCGCGAAGCTGGCGCTCCACCTGAAGCGCCAGGGCGGCAAGCCCCTGCTCGTCGCCGCCGACACGCGACGCCCCGCAGCCGTGGAGCAACTTGTCGCGCTGGGTAAGCAGCTCGACCTGCCCGTGTACGAGGAAGGGACGCGCTCCCAGCCCATCGCCATCGCGCGGAACGGCCTTGCGCGGGCCAGAGAGATAGCAGCCACGTGGGTCATCCTGGACACGGGCGGGCGCCTGCACATTGACGACGAGCTGATGCAGGAGGTGGCGGACATCCGGCGGGATGTCCAGCCCCAGGAGGCGCTGCTCGTGGTGGACGCCATGACCGGCCAGGACGCCGTGCGCGTCGCCGAGGAGTTCCACAAGAAGGTCGGCCTTACGGGACTCATCCTGACCAAGCTGGACGGCGACGCCCGCGGCGGCGCGGCCCTCTCCATCACGGCGGTCACGGGCGTGCCGCTCAAGTTCATCGGTGTGGGCGAAAAGGCCGACGCCCTGGAGCCTTTCCACCCCGACCGCATGGCCTCGCGCATCCTGGGCATGGGCGACATGCTCACCCTCATCGAGAAGGCCCAGGAAGTCATGGACACGAAGAAGACCCAGGAACTCCAGAAGAAAATGGCCAAGGCCAAAATGGACCTGGAGGACTTCCTGGACCAGATGCGGCAGGTCCGCAAGATGGGGCCTCTCTCCCAGGTGCTGGGCATGATCCCCGGCTTTTCCGCGGTGAGCAAGCGCCTGCCCACGGACGAGACGGGCGACAAGCAGTTGGCGAAGGTGGAGGCGGTCATCCTGTCCATGACGCCGAATGAACGCCACAACCCCGACGTCATTGACGGCTCGCGGCGGCGGCGCATCGCGAAGGGCAGCGGGACGACCGTCCAGGATGTCAACCAGATACTGAACCAGTTCCGCCAGATACAGAAGCTGATGAAGGACATGGCCTCCGGCAAGAAGATGCCCGGCCTTCCGTTTGGCAGACGGTAGAGCGCGCCGTCCGCCCGCGGGAGATTCCTCGTCCTTCCCCGGAAGGATGAGGAATGACATCAGTATTGGGTCACCCTGAACGCGGTGAAGGGTCCAGGTCAGTTTCAACAGACCTAAATTCTTCGCTTCACTCAGAATGACCGGGGACGCCGCAATCATCGGTTCCTTGGGGGTGACCCCCAGTGTTTTCTGCCGTCCCCCTTCTCGCCGGGAAGGGAGACACAGGGGAATGGCCAAACTTCACAGCGGGAGGGCGCCATGACCGTCATCTACACAGGGCCCGACCTGGAGGTCCGCAAGCTCGTCCTGGGGCCGTACGCCAACAACGCCTACGTCGTCGTGTCGCCCCGCACGCGAGAGAGCGTGCTCATTGACGCGCCCGCCGAGCCGGAGAAGTTCCTGGCCGAAGCCGCCGGCACCACCATCCGCGCCATCCTCATCACCCACTGCCACGCCGACCACCTCCTGGGGCTGCCGAAGCTCAAGGCGGCCACACGCGCGCCCGTGTATGTCCATCCCGCGGGCGCCGACAAGCTACCGGCGCCCCCCGACCACACGTATGTCCACGGCGACTCCTTCGCTTTCGGCGACGTGACGCTGCGGGTCATCCACACCCCCGGCCATACTCCGGAAGAGGTCTGCCTCCTCTACGAGCGGCACCTGTTCGTCGGCGATACGCTGTTCCCCGGCGGGCCGGGCCGGACCGCCACGCCGGAGGCATTCCGCCAGTCGTGCCGCTCCATCAAGGAGCGCCTCCTGCCGCTGCCGCCGGAGACCGTGGTGTACCCCGGCCACGGCGACAACACCACCATCGCGCAGGCGCGGGAAGAGGTGCGCGCCTTCGACGGCAGACCGCACAAACCGGACCTCTGCGGCGACGTACTCTGGCTTAAGAGCTAGTGCAGCGCCTCTAACGCTTCGTTACAGGGTTCCTGTCCGGAGTTTTCGACAGGGGGGAGTCCAGAGGGGGAGTCACCCCCTTTGACCGGGGCGCTGGGGGCGTCCCCCAGTATTTTCTTCCCCTGGACAGGAAGGGGGCCATGGGAATGGTCCCGTGGGTGAAGGACCAGGACGCTAGAGGGGAATCAATATTGCAGAGCCTTGGGTAGTGTATCAGTTTGCCGTGGTAGGGAATGGGACTCTACCCGTCACACCGGCGAATGTCGGTGTCCAGAGACGTGCGTGGGGAGACGCTCTGATGGATTCCGGCTTTCGCCGGAATGACGACGACCTAACTGATACACTGCCGAGCCTTGCGGGTAACGAGCTTGCGGAGGCACTCTATCAAGGCGAGGGAGCTAGACGCGGCGCGCCGCGCCCTTGCGGACGCAGTCCCGCACCTGGCGCAGGCCCTCCAGGATGGCGGGGCCGGGCTGGAGGATGTCGGGCGAGGGTATCTCGTACAGTTGCCCGTTCCGCACGGCGGCAACCTGGTCCCACCCGGGGCGCTCCGTGATGACGCTCCACACCACCTTCTTGCTGCACCAGGAGGCGAGTATCACGTCCGGGTTGCGGCGCACGACCTCCTGAGGGTCCACCACCCGCTGCGCGGCGAGGCTGCACGCGCGCATCTCTGGGAAGACGTCCCGGCCTCCCGCAAGCTCGATAAGCTCGCTCACCCAGCTTATGCCACTGATGAGGGGTTGGTGCCACTCCTCGAAGTAGACCCCGGGGTGAAACGACAGGCGGGAGGCCTCATCCGCGGCGGCCTCGAATGCGAGACGCATCTCCTCGGCCAGGCGGCGGGCCTCCGCCTCGCGGCCCACGACGGCGCCCAGAAGCAGGCAGATGTTCAGGATGTCCCGCAGGCTGCGCTGGTTGAGGGCCAGCACCTGGATGCCCCGTGCAATAAGCTCTTTGGCGGGCTCGGCCTGGAGGTCTGAGAACGATATGACCAGGTCCGGCCCCAGGGCCAGCACCTTCTCCACGTTGACGCTGGTGAACCCGCCCACCGTCGGCTTCTGACGCACCTCGGGAGGCCGCTTGGCGACGCCGGACACGCCCACCACAAGGTCGCCCGCGCCCATGCGGTACAGGAACTCGGCGGTCTCACCGGTCAGGCAGACGATGCGTTGGGGGAGGCCCGTGTCGCGAAAGGACGGAAGGGCCGCCGCGCTCTTCGTCACGCCCGGCCCTCTTCCCGAAAGCGGTAGCCCACGTTGCGCACCGTCTCGATGAAGACGTGGCCCCGGTCCTCGATTTTGCTGCGCAGCCGCCGGACATGCACGTCCACCGTCCGGGTGCCGCCGTAGTAGTCGTAGCCCCACACCTTGTTGAGCAGGACATCACGGGTGAACACCTTGCCCGGGTGGGTGGACAGGAACTTCAGGAGCTGGTACTCCTTGAACGTGAGGATAATGCGTCGCGTGTTCACCGCGACCTCGTAGCGCGCCAGGTCAATGACCAGGTCCCCCGCGCGAATCGTGTCCTGCCCGCCAGTCGTGCCAGTCTGCCAGAGGTTCTTACGGATGCGGGCCAGCACTTCAGGGGTCTTGAAGGGAGCGAGGACAAAGTCGTCGGCGCCAATCGTGATGTCGTAGCTGTTGGCTTGCTCCGCGGGCACCAGGGCGATGACAGGGACGCCGCTCGCCTCCTTCACCTCTCCGATGAACGCCCTCGCGCGCCGCTCATCGGCGAGGCCCAGGTCCAGCAGAACGAGGTCCGGCTCCTCTTGCGAGAGCGTCTCGATCACCTGACTGAGGTCAGTCGCCTCCAGAGCCACGTGGCCGGCCATGCGGATGGCCTCCGTGAGGGGGTGCGGCTCTGCCGCGACAATGAATATCTTGCCCATGTTATGTGCTGTCTCTCCGCCCTCTGCTAACGAGCTAGTAGTATAGCAGAACACACGGAAATGCGCGGACAGGTTGTGAAGAAAAGCGCAAGCGGCAGGCTACCAGGAAACGACGCGGTCGTGCTCGAACATCATCCGGACAATAGCGTCGTAGTCCACGGTGGGGTAGGCGCAATGCCCGCCCCTGGCGCGGACGTCGTCGGCGCAGGCGGAGACGGGGCCGGGAAACGCGGGCCGGGCCAGCACGGCGTCGTGGAGGAGCATCAGCGCCACATCATGGCCCTGCTCCCGCTGGGCGCACGCGGTCTCAACAGCGCGGGCGTCGTCCAGAGAGCGGAGGATGTGCAGAATGCGCATGGCCTAGAACACAATCACGGCGTCGGCTGCGGCGACTTCCTCGGCCACCTGCCGCGCGGGAATCACCTGCACGCCAGGAAGGATGTCGGCGGCGGGGATGCCGTAGCGCTCCAGGGACTCGCGCTCCACCAGCACCCGGTGCTTCAGGAACCGCAGCATCTCGATGTGCTTCTTGATGGTGGGGGCCTCAATAGCCTCCGGCGCCAGAGGGACGCTCAGCCACGCCGCCTGGTCCAGCAGGAGCACGGTGATGTCCAACGGTGCGAGGACCAGCCCGACGCTCTGACGCAGGCCTTCCGAAGCCATGACGGAGTTCAAGGGAGTGCGCCGCACCACGACGGCCACCCGCTTGTGCGGCTTCTTGTCAGCCAAGGACGATCACCCGGTCCGCCCAATAGACCGTTTCCGCCCAGTCGTTCTGGCCGCCGAAGAGGATTCCCTCCGTCCGAGGCACGCCCCATGAGTGCGCGTTGTAGGCGCAGATGGCTACGGGGCGGTCAGGCACGGAGAGGTCTTTGAGCTGGGCAAGCTGGAAGACAGCGTGGTCCATGGCGAAGATTCTGACCTCGTGCCCCTGGCGGCGCGCAGCCTCCACCAGCTTGCGCAGGGTGCGCAAGTCCTCGGAGCCGGCGCCGCTGGTAATCTCTATGCCCAGCTTCATGGGTGCTGACGCTACGCCTTGCGGACCGTCACCGTCCAGTCGGTGGCGTTGACCTGCTTGACGCCCAGCACCTCATGGCCCTCACCGGAGAGGCTTCGCGGGACGTTTTCAACAGCGGGCAGGTGGTCCAGGATGACACGGAGCACCTGGCCCGACTCCAGGTCCTCGATGGCGAGCTTGGACTTGACGAAGGTGTACGGGCACACCTCGCCCTTCAGGTCAATCTCCTGGTCAATTTTCACGTCTGTTTTTGTCTGGGCCATGTGCTTCTCCTAGACGAAGAGTGTCACCTGCGCCTTGGAGGCGTACTCCAGGAAGGCGGCTGCCCCTTGCATCTCCACGCCGTCCAGCAACTCTTCCTTCTTGACTCCCATGATGCCCATGGTCGTAGTGCACGCGATGAGCCGGACGTTGAGCTGCCGCGACAGCGCCAGGAACTCGCCGATGGTGGGTATCTTCTGCTTTCGCATCATGCTGTTCATCACCCACGTGGCCGCGGCGGTCGCGCCGGGGATGGCGCCCAGGATGTTGGGCACGGGCAGGGGCGCCGCCGGGTTGCCCAGGGGCGCCACCTGCAGCCTGTTGTGCTTGCTCTTCTTCAGGATGTCCAGGCCGTAGAAGGTGAAGAAGACCCCGGCCTCCATCCCCATGGCCGCCGCCGTCGTCGCCAGGATGAGCGGCGGGTAGGCCATGTCCAGCGTCCCCTTGGACGCGACTATTGCCAGACGTTTGACATCCGTCGCTTTGTGCGACTCCGCGTGCAGCCGGTTGAAGGTCTGCGCGTCCAGGACTACCTTCTCCGCGAGTGTGGTCATGCTCCCTCCCCTTTTTGAAGCCAGTACGTGTACGTACCCTTCTCGCTCCGCGCCTCCAGCAGCTTGTGCCCCTGCGCCCGCGCGAAGGCGGGCATGTCGTCGCACGACGCGACGTCCGTTGCAATCACCTTGATGATCTGGCCCAGGCTGAGCTTGTCCAGGGCCAGGCGCGTCTTAATCACCGGCATCGGGCACAGCTCGCCCGTCACGTCCAGGACTTGGGCCTCCTGATAGGTTGTCGCCATAGTTACCCTCCCCCGATTATGCTAGGCCGCGGGCTTCTCAATGGGCGTGGCCTGGTCGTTGCCCCAGTCCTCCCAGGAGCCGTCGAAGTTGCGCACCTTGGTGTAGCCGAGCAGTTGATGGGTGAAATAGCCGTGGGCCGCCCGGACGCCGCTCTGGCAGAGCGTAATGATCTCCTTGTCTTTGGTCAAGCCCTGGGCCTCGTAGAGCTTCGCAATCTCGGCGGCGGGCTTGAAGACCGCGCCCGGGTCCGAGTTGGTCATGGCTGTCTCCCAGTTCACGTTCTTGGAGTCCGGGATATGTCCGCCACGGGCGGCGCGCACGTCCTTGCCCGCGTACTCGTCGGGTGTGCGGGTGTCGCAGACGCCTATGGCCAGGTTCTTCAGGTTCGCCAGGATGTACTCCTTAGTGGCGAGCTTGGAGCTGTCAGCCGTGGCGGTGTACTTCACCGGCGTCAGCTTCGGCACCTGCCGGGTGACATCGCGATTTTCCTTCTCCCACTTGGGATTGCCGCCATTGAGGATGCTGATCTTCTTGTGCCCATAGTAGTCTAGCACGAAGTAGGCGCGGGCCGCCGACAGGCTGCGCTGGTCGTCGTACAACACGATGCGGGCGTCGTTGCCGATGCCGGCGCTGCCCAGCAGCTCCTCCAGCTTGTCTTGGGGAGGCAGCTCGTTGGTCAGCTTGCCGACTGTCACGTTCATGGTTCCGCTGGGGATGCTGATAGCGTTGGGCAGGTGGCCCGCCGCGTACTTGTCCGCCGGGCGCACGTCCACGATGCGCAGGTCAGCGTCGTTCACGTGCTGCGCCAGCCAGCCGGTGCTCAGCAGCAACTCAGGGCGGGCGTAGCCCAGCGCCGCTATCTCCGGGTCAGCCGCGGGCGCGGCGGCCGGGGCAGGCTTCGCGGGCGCAACGGCGGCAGGAGCGGCGGGCTGAGCGGGCGCGGGCGAGCACGCCGCGACCAGCAGCGTAGCGGCCAGGCCAACCACGACCAGGGCCCTATGTGAAAGCCAGATAGGCAGCATTCTCATGGTGTTGTTCCTCCTGTTATCCATTCTCTTTATGTAGCGTTCGACTTTTGTCTAGGACGCCTGCCGGGCCAGGTGAATACACCACTCGCCCGGTCGGGTCTCCTGGATGCGCGCGGTCCACCCGAGCCGCGCCGCCTGGGTGGGAACCGTCTCCAGCGAAGGCGGATGATCGGTGATGAGCTCTATGCTCTCACCGCTCTTCGCTTTCCGCATCGCCTCCACCGCCTTGATTTGCGGGTACGGGCAGATTTCGCCCCGCACGTCAATCTTCATGCGCCTATGCCTCCTGCCATCTCCTACCGCTAGCTGATGCGGCGGATAACCTGTATGCCGATCAATGCTCCCACGGCCAGGCTGGCGCCGAAGAACCAGCCGTTGAGTCCGAGGGATGGAATAGCGGAGAAAAAGCCGCCCAGGGTGCACCCCGCCGCCAGGCCCGCGCCGTAGCCCATGAGGATGCCTCCACCGAAGGACTGCCCGTAGCGGCGCGCCTGCCGGGGCACGCGCAGCCGGAACTCACCCGCCAGGACGGAGGCCGCGAACGACCCGAGGATGATGCCCCCGTTGATCATCAGCCCCCAGGTCAGCAAGGTCGGCGACGCGTCGGTGACGGCGCAGGGTCCCACGCCTCCCGCGTGCGCCGGAGGCGGCAGGCCGATCAGGTTCAGGACCCCCTCGCTCCACCGGCCCACCTCGTTCACCACGCCCACGGGCCGCTCAAACAGGTAAAACATGACGTTCAGGCCGCCCAGGGCGACGCCGCCCACGATGGCCGGCCAGCCCTTGACGAACACGGAGCGCAGCAGCGAGCGCAGCTTCGCGGAGAAGCCAGCGGCGTCCTCCTGTGGGGACGCTGGGCGCACGATGGCGAAGGCGCTGGCGCGAGACTCTATCCATATGATGAAGCTGGCGGCAGCCGCCAGCACGAGCAAGACAAGGACCACGGCGCCGCCCCAGCCCAGGGTGGGCGGAAGCCAGACCAGCGGCTGACGGGAGATGTAGTTCTCCCACCACCAGTTCCAGGTGAAGTGGATGAAGGCCAGGCCGACCATCATGCCGCCGACCGCCACCAGCGAGCCAACGTATCCCTCGCCTATGCGGTAAAGGCTGCCGGAGGTGCACCCGCCAGCCACCACCATGCCGACGCCAAACAGCACGCCGCCCAGCAGCAGGTGCAGGCCCAGGGGCACCACGCCCGCGTTGAACGGCAGGCGGCCCGCCGCCAGGCTGGGCGTGAGGTTGTACTGAACCAGCGCGAAGCCGACGGTGGCAATAGCCAGCCCGCCCAGGACGGCCTTCATCACCCGGCCGTCCTGCAGGAGAAAGAGGTCGCGGAAGGCTGAGGCGAAGCAGAACCGGCTCCGCTGGAGTATGAACCCGAAGGTCACGCCGAAAGCCCAGAACACGGCCAGACGCGAGTCAACCGCCGCCATGGCCAAGCCAATGGCGATGAGTAAGGCTACCACCAGCGCACGAGCAACAACCCCGCGCAGGTCCGGGACCGCCTGTTTCGCCTGGCCCACTGTTACCGTCGTCAACGTTGTCTGCCTCTGTATCAACTAATTAGATTTGCATCATCTAGTCATGCTATCATTATCGTCAATAAGGAAATCGCGCTAGGCAACTAATCGTATTGCACCAGCCCGATGTCCCTCCTGATTTTTCCTCCGCCGAATAAAAAACCCCACGGCTCAAAGCTCGTGGGGCGCATTGCTCTGTATCCGCGGGGCGTACGCCCCGGCACGGGACGCCGCGCTACCGCTCAGCCCCTATGTGCCACGTACAGGCGCACATCACACATATCATAACTTCTGGTAGTATAGGTTGAAATCGGGCGCAATGTCAAGCGGAGTGCAAGCGACGCCCCGCCTGGCGTCAGGCGCAAGTGACTATGTGAAAGGGGTTGCCGATGCCGCAGCGGAAAAAGCGCGAGATGACGTCCTTTGAGGAGGTCTCCCACTTCTTTGACCAGGCCGCTGACCAACTGAATATCAAGGACGAACTGCGGGACATCATGCGCAGCTCGTACCGCGAGGTGCGCGTGCAGTTGCCCGTTCGCATGGACGATGGCTCCATCAAGGTCTTCGTGGGCTACCGCATCCAGCACAACGGCGCGCGGGGACCGTACAAAGGGGGATTGCGCTATCATCCGGAGGCGGACCTGGACGAGGTGCGCGCCCTGGCCGCGCTGATGACCTGGAAGACGGCCGTCGTCGGCCTGCCCTACGGCGGCTCCAAGGGCGGCGTCCAATGTGATCCCGCGTCGCTGAGCCAGATGGAGCTGAACAAGCTGACGCGCCGGTACACTCAGAGCATCGCCCACATCCTGGGGCCGAGCCGGGACATTCCCGCTCCTGACCTGGGAACGAACGCGCAGGTCATGGCCTGGATGATGGACGCCTACGGCCAGCTCCACGGGTACACCCCCGCGGTCGTCACGGGCAAGCCGGTCGAGCTGGGCGGCTCCTACGGTCGGGACGCGGCGACGGGCCGCGGCCTGGTCTACGTGCTGGCTGAGGCGGCGCACGCGCTCAAGATGGACCTCAAGGGCGCCAGGGTGGCAGTCCAAGGCTTCGGCAACGTCGGCTCGTGGACGGCGCGGCTCATCGGCGAGCTGGGCTGCAAGGTCATCGCGGTCAGTGATGTGAAGAGCGGCGTGGTGAACGAGCGCGGGCTGGACATATCGCGCCTCATGGACCACAACAAGCAGGCGGGGACTCTCGCGGGCTTCCGCGGGGGCGAAGCGCTCACCAACGATGAGCTTCTGGCCCTGAACTGCGACTTGCTCATTCCCGCGGCCATTGGCAACGTCCTGCACGCGGGCAACGCGGGAAAGGTGCAGGCCAAGGTCGTGGTGGAGGGCGCCAACCATCCCACGACCCATGACGCGGACGACATTCTCGAGGACCGGGGCGTCATGGTGCTGCCGGACATCCTGGTCAACGCGGGCGGAGTGACGGTCTCCTACTTTGAGTGGACGCAGAATATCCAGGAGTTCCGCTGGGAAGAGGACAGGGTCAACCACGAACTGCAGAAGGTGATGAGCAGGGCCTTCTGGAACGTCTGGGAGAGGGCGCAGTTCGCCCATGTGCCGCTGCGGTTGGCGGCCTTCATGGTGGGCGTGGAGCGCGTCGCACGCGCCATCGAGCTGCGCGGCTTCGTCGTGTAAGGGGCTTCTGGAGCCGTTTGCAGAGGCCTGTTTGGGGAGAGCCTGAGCAGGCTCTCCCCACTCCCTTCGCAATGGAGAGGGGAGACAAGGGGTGAGGGTTTCGCGACAGCTACCGGACCGGCTCCAGCACGACCACCTGGGTCTGCTGAGGCACGTTGCTGGCGGTGACGGAGAGACGGGCCAGAGGTTGCACGTTCGCGAGTCCCATCGCCTTCAGGAACCGCTCCAGCGGCTCCAGGTTGACCTTCGTGTCGGTGGTCGGATAGTGCATCGGCACCACCAGCTTGGGCTCCAGCGCGCCGATGACCTCCGCGGCCGTGGACGCGTTGATGGTGCAGACGCCGCCGACAGGCACGAGCAACACGTCAATGGCGCCAAGGTCGGCGATCTCCTTGGACGAGAGCGTGTGGCCCAGGTCGCCCAGGTGGCACACCCGAACATCGTCCATCTCAATGAGATAGACGATGTTCTTGCCCAGATCCTTCCCTTTGACTGCGTCGTGGTAGGTGGGGATACCCATCACCAGAACGTGGGCGACCTCATACTCGCCCGGCCCGCGAATGGTGCGCACCGCGCCAGCCACCGCCGCCACGTTGTTATGGTGGGGATGGTCGTTGCTGACCGTCACGAGGGTCGCCTCGATCTTGCCCAACGACCGGCCCAGAGTGTCCGCGTACGGGTCGGTGATGACGGACGCTTCCTTCCCCTTCAGGCGGAAGCAGGAGTGTCCCAGCCACGTAATCTCCATATTGTTTTACTTGTGGCCCAGGAGCGCCCACGCGGAAGGCAGGACGCCCGCCGCGATGAGCAGCTTGATGGCGTCACCGGGGAGGAAGGGCAGCACGCCGAGCGCCAGGGCCTTGTCCAGGCCCAGAGCCGCGCCGCTGGTCGGGCTGAGCACGAAGGCGAGCTGCGGCACGCCGAAGAGGTAGATGATGGCGGTGCCGATGAGCATGGCGAGGGCCGCGGTCCACACCGTGCGGTCCCAGCCGCGCTCAGTGAGGAAGCCCACCAGGAAGGCGGCGGCCAGGAAGCCCCAGATGTAGCCGCCGGAGGGCCCCAGCAGGATGGGCAGGCCGGCCCGTCCCGCGGAGAAGACCGGCAGGCCCGCGGCGCCCTCGGCGATGTACGCGAGGAGCGCCAAGGCCCCGCGCTTGCTGCCCAGGACGGCGCCGGTCAGGAGCACGGCCAGGGTCTGCGCGGTGATGGGGACGGGCGTGAACGGCAGGAAGACGGCGATTCTGGCGGAAAGGGCAATCAGCGCGCTGAAGCCAACGACCAGGAGCACGTCCCGGAGCAACGCCCGGGAGATGGTGAGGTTGCGCCCCGGGACCAGCGCCTCGACAAGGGTGGCCGGGCGGAGTTGGTTCTGCATGAGTTCCTCCTGTGCACAGTCGGTCTAGAATTCGCCCGTGCGCGTGACGTGACCGGTAGATTGACGGCGGGGCGTCGCCGCTTTAACGCTCATGTTGACGACGGCGCGGGCGGCGGGTTCCACCGGATCCCCATGGCGGCGTACGTCAGGCCCGCTCCGAAGGCGAGGAACAGCACGTTGTCGCCGGGCTTCAGGCGTCCCTCGTCCACCGCGTCGCAGATAGCGATGGGAATGGTGGCCGAAGAGGTGTTGCCGTACCGCTCAATGTTGCAATAGACCTTCTCCGGAGGCGCTCCCAGCGCCCTGCCGGTCGCATCCAGAATGCGCTTGTTGGCCTGGTGCGGGATGACAAGCTGGACATCCGAGAGCGTCCAGTTCATCTTCCCCATCAGCTCCTGTCCCGCCTTGGCCATGACACGGACCGCGTTTTTGAAGACCTCCGGCCCCTGCATCACGGTGAAGTACTCGCCGGGCGGCCCCGCCTGCTCGGCCACGTCGAACGGCCCTCTGACGAAGAGGACGTCGGCGTGATCGCTGTCGCAGCCGAGGACAAAGTTGAAAGGGCCGTCCTTCGCCTCGGGTGACGCCTGGACGATCACCGCCCCCGCGCCGTCGCCGAAGAGGACGCACACCCGCCGGTCCGTCTGGTCAATGACGCGGCTCAGTATCTCGCTGCCGATGACCAGGATGGTCCGGAAGGCGCCGCTCTTGATGAAGTTATAGGCCGTGGCGAGGCCGTAAACGAAGCCCGGGCAGGCAGCCTGCAGGTCAAACGTCGCGGCGCGCTTCGCACCAATCTTGCGCTGGACGATGGATGCAGTTGCGGGGCTGGTCTTGTCCGGGGTCATCGTGGCCAGAATGATGAGGTCTATGTCTTCGGGGGAGATGCCCGCGCGCTTGATGGCCATACGCGCGGCCTCCGCGCCGAGGACGGATGCGGACTCGTCGGGGCCGGCCCAGTACCGTTTGCGAATGCCCGTCCGCTCCACAATCCACTCACTGGTGGTCTCCACCATCCGCTCCATGTCGGCGTTGGTGAGGCCTCTGGCGGGAACAGCCTTCCCCCAGCCAATGATGCGTGGCCCCATTCTTCCTCCGTTGTCCATAGTCGCGCGCAGCCGTTTCTCCCTTGCGACAAACGATTTTCAGTATAGCAAGAGTCGCTCACACGGTCAACCTGCGTTGTTCCCACGCGCATCGCCTCGCCAAAAGCGTGCGGGCATCCTGGGCCGCTCCGCTTGACACTCCCAAGGCGCTGGCCTATGATGGGCCAAACGACCCCATAGGAGTTTCCTATGGGCTTGAGATATGTCAGTATGCGCACCGACGCCCTGGATGTGTTCCCCGAGGCCACCTCGGTAGCTCCCTCCGGCCATCTGGTCATCGGCGGCTGTGACACCGTGGAGATGGCGCGGCGCTTCGGCACGCCCCTGTACGTCTTCGACGAGCGGACACTGCGCGGCATGTGCCGCGCCTTCGTCGGCGAGTTCGGGCGGCGTCATCCTCAGAGCCAGGTGCTCTACGCCAGCAAGGCGTACATCAATCCGGCGCTGGCCCGCATCTTTCAGGAGGAGGGCCTGGGGCTGGACGTAGTGTCCGCCGGAGAGATGGCCATCGCGCGGGCGGCCGGCTTTCCGCTGGAGCGCGTGTACTTCCACGGCAACAACAAAGGCCCGGAGGAGTTGAAGCTGGCCCTGGAGTGGGGGATAGGACGCGTGGTGGTGGACAATTTCCATGAGCTTGACCTGCTTGACCGCCTGGCGCGGGAAGCGGGCAAGGTGCAGGACGTGCTCGTCCGCGTCTCCCCTGGCGTTGACCCGCATACGCACGCGCACACCACGACGGGCATCCTGGACAGTAAGTTCGGGATGTCCATCCAGACTGGCCAGGCGGAGGAGGCCGTCGCGCGGGCGCGGAAGGCGAAGGGGCTTCGTCTGATGGGCCTGCACTACCACCTGGGTTCTCCCATCTTTGAGCTGGAGCCTTACGCCCAGGGGATGAAGGTCGTGCTGGAGTTCGCCGCAGCCATGCGCCAGCGCCACGGGCTGGAGATGAGGGAGCTGAGTCCCGGCGGCGGCTTCGCCGTCCAGTACACGCGCCAGGCGCCACCCGCCGTGGGGCAGTACGCGGAAACCATCGTCAGCGCGCTGCGCCAGGGCTGCGACGCCCACAACCTGCCGTTGCCGCGCCTGGTGCTAGAGCCGGGGCGGGCCATCGTCGGGCGGGCGGGCGTAGCCCTGTACACGGTGGGCGCGCGAAAGGACATTCCCGGCGTACGCACCTACGTGTCCGTGGACGGCGGCATGGGCGACAACATCCGACCCGCCATCTACAGCTCCGAGTACGAGGCGCTGGTGGCGAACAAGGCGGGAGCGGCCCCCGCGGAGAAGGTCACCATCGCGGGGAAGTACTGCGAGTCCGGCGACATCCTGCTAAAAGATATCGTGCTGCCACCGCTGGAGCCGGGCGACGTGCTGGCGGTGCCCGCGTCCGGGGCGTACTGTCTGTCCATGGCCAGCAACTATAACGCGAGCCTCAAGCCGGCCATCGTGCTGGTGAAGGACGGCCAGGCCAGGCTTATCCGCAGGCGGGAGACCTTTGACGACCTCCTGCGCTGCGACGTGTACTAGGAGGAGCTATCGTGGGGTGGGGCCTGGTGGGCCATCGGGAGGCTGTTGTCCAGCTCAGCCGCGCGCTGGCGACGGGACGCCTGGCGCACGCCTACCTCTTCGTGGGGCCGAAAGGCGTGGGCAAGGGTACGCTGGCCCGCGCTCTGGCCCAGGCCGTGAACTGCTCCGCCGCGGAGCCGCCCTGCGGCGAGTGCGCGTCGTGCAGGCGCATTGGCGCGGGCAAGCACGCCGACGTGCGCGTCCTGGCCATAGGGGTGAAGGATGTCAAGGAGCGCGCGGAACGCAAAGAGCGCACAGAGATCGGTTTTGAGCAGGTGGAGGAGTTGCAGCGCCTGGCCGCCTTGCGGCCCTTCGAGGGCACATACAGGGTATTCATCGTGGACGGCGCGGAGCGCTTGTCGGCGCCAGCGGCGAACCGTCTGCTGAAGACGCTGGAGGAGCCGCCGCCCCAGGTGCTGCTCATCTTGCTGACGGCGAACGAGCGGGAGCTTCTGCCCACGCTCTTCTCCCGCTGCCAGCCTATCCGGCTGCGGGCGCTGGCGGAGGCGGACGTGCAGGCGGCGCTGCGGGAGCGGGGCATGGCGGACGAGGAGGCCCGGCGCGTCGCGCGGCTGGCTCAGGGACGCATCGGCTGGGCGCTCGCGGTCGCCGCCGACGGGGCGCTGCTCCAGAAGCGGGAGGAGCGGCTGGACCAGGTGTTCGGGCTGACGGAGGCGGATAGAGAGCAACGGTTCGCCTTCGCAACCGAGATGGAGACTCTGTTCAGGCGCAACCGGGAGGAGGGACGGGCAGTCCTGGAGCTGTGGCGGGAGTGGTGGAGGGACCTGTTGCTGTGGAAAACGGGCATGGGCGAGTGGGCGACAAACCTGGACAGGCACACGGCGGCAGAGGCCCAGGCTGCGCGTCTGGAGTTGGGCGAGATCGCCGCGACGTTGCGACGGCTTGACGAGACAGCCGCCGCGCTTGAGGCCAACGTGACGCCCCGCCTGGCCCTGGACGTGCTGATGCTAGCCATGCCCCGCGTGGACGCCGGGACTGCGGGCCAGCAGGTGCGCGCCCCCGAGACAGTCCAGAGCGAGGCCTGATGAGCTTGCGGCGGTGCGTGGGCGATATACTGATGGAAACGTCCGAGGCTGCGTTCATAGTAGCCAGAAAGGGACGGTAGACCTGTGACCCAACCATCCGCGGGCACTCAGCAGAAGGTTGTGGGCGTCCGCTTCAAGAAAGCGGCCAAGATGGCCTATTTCGACCCGGCGGGCCTGGACCTTCGCGCGGGGGACATGGTCGTGGCGGAGACGGCTCGCGGTCTGGAGGTGGGGTGGGTGGCCATCCTCCCTGACCAGGTGTTGTTCAGCGAGCTGAAGGAGCTGCTGAAGCCGGTCGCGCGCAAGGCGACCGCTGAAGACCTGGCCCGGCGGGACGAACTGCAAAAAAAAGCATCCGAGGCCTTTGGCATCTGCAAGTCAAAGGCCTCGGAGATGGGCCTGCCGATGAAGATGCTGGGGGCTGAGTACACCCTTGACGAGTCGCGGCTGACATTCTATTTCACGTCCGATACCCGTGTGGACTTCCGCAGTCTTCTCAAGGAGATCAACACCCGTTTTACGTCCCGGGTGGACCTCCGGCAGGTGGGCGCACGGGACTGCACGAAAGTCATCGGGGGCGTCGGCGTCTGCGGGCGGGAGCTCTGCTGCTCATCCTGGCTGATCGATTTCAATCCCGTCTCGATGAAGATGGCCAAGGAGCAGGGCCTGCCTCTGAATCCGGGCAATCTGGCGGGCGCCTGCGGCAGGCTGCGCTGCTGCCTGCGCTACGAGTACGAGACCTACCGGCAGATCAATCAGCAGTTCCCCAAGATGGGCGAGCGGGTGACGACGCCGCAGGGCGTGGGCGTCGTCGTGGTGGGGCACCCTGTCAAAGAGACCGTCTCCGTCCGTTTCCATGAACAGGACAAAGACACTGTCGTTGAGGTACCCCTGGGCCAGATCAAGCGGAGCAACATGGTGGTCGAGCGGGACGACCGGCCGCTCCGGCCCTGCGGCGGTGGAGGGCCTTGCGCCAAGGCCCCTGAGCAGGGCAAACCGGAGTAGCATTCTGGCGGCGGAGACGTCGCCGTGATACGCTAAGACGCGTGAGTCCCAAGATTAAGGCGGCCCTGGCGCTCGCGGGCGCCGTTGCATTCGTGGCCCTGTCCGTGATGGCGTATGCCTCGCCCGCGCTCCCCGGCGACGTGGCGCTGACGCACCTGGCGCAGGGCTGGCGCCCGTCAGCCCTTGATGGAGTCCTCCGTAGCGTCAGCCTCATCGGGTACGGGCCTGTGGCGCTGGCGATTACGCTCCTGGTGGCGGGGGGCCTGTACGTGGTCGGACGCCGCTGGGACGCCGTGTTCGCCGCGGCTACCCTTCTGGCGGACGCGGCGGGCGTCGTCGTCAAGATGGTCATTGCCCGTCCGCGCCCTGAGACGGCTCTCGTGCAGGACTACGACAAGCTGCTGCCCTTCAGCTTCCCCAGCGGCCACGCCACGCACGCCTTCGCCTTTTACGGCTTCCTGTTTTTCGTCGTCGCGGCGTTGCCGGGCAGCATAGCCTGGCGTCGCGGCGCGCAGGTGGCGCTGGTCCTGCTCATTGCCCTGACCGGACTCTCACGGGTGTACCTGGGCGCGCACTGGCCCAGCGACGTGGCGGGCGGCTTTCTCCTGGGCGCGCTGGCGCTGGGCGGGCTGCTGGCATTGCGCCAGCGGATAGCTGGTTCGCGCGTCAGTTAGAGCGCCGCTCGGGGCTACGCTTGTGCAACCGACCCCCCGACCCTCTCCGGCTTGATTTTGAGAATGAGCCTCACCTCGCTGGACCGGCGGAATGGGTAAGTGTCCTTGCCCAGGTACTTCTTGGCCATCTTGTCAATGTGGGCGTCCGCGCCCGCAGTGATGATATCCACGACCTTGCCCCGGACCTGCAAAGTGACGTAGTTGTCGGCGGCGTCCACCACGGAGAGCGCGACATGCGGATTGCGCCGCACGTTCCTGGTCTTGAGCCTACCCTCCGCGGTGTTGACCAAGACGTACTCGCCGTCCGTGTCCACCCACACGGGGGTAACTTGGGGCAAGCCGTCCTTCATCAGCGTCACCACGTGGGCCAGTACGGGTTTCTTCAGCAGATCAATCGCCTTTTTTGAGAGTGTGGTTGCCACGGTGTCAGGCCTCCTTTGGGCTGTTTGAATGGTGTCCGCCACCGGGGCGAACACGTCCACCAACGCTAAGACTATTCTAAAGATAGCATAAAGCAATGCTGCGGACAAGGTCCAAAGCGTGGCGTTCCTGGAGACAGAAGAGAAACAGTGGCAGACTTGCCCGCTCATGCCGCGGCGCACACGCCCCACCACGGGAGACTGAATTCGTCGGTTATCCTGCGAGCGGCCTTCGCCGCTTACAGGGCGGGCTTCAGGACGACCGTCTCCGCCGCTCCGGGCAGGCGCTCCTTCGTGAACTCAACCTCGCTGCCGTCCACCGTTCGGACGTTCGAGCGTGCTTTCAAAAAGGCTCCGGCGTCGCTGATGGGATAGCCGCAGCGGGCGGTGCGGAAATGCATGGGCACAGTCACCCTGGCCTTCAGCGCGTCAGCCACCTGGGACGCGGTATGCCCCTCGATGGTGTAGGTGCCGCCCACGGGCGTCAGCAGGATGTCCACCGCGCCGACCTCCTGGCGCTGTTTCTCATCCAACGCATGGCCCAGGTCACCAAGGTGAGCGATGCGCACGCCGTCCACCGTGATGCAAAAGATGGTGACGGGGCCTCTCTGCCTGCCCTGAACGGTATCGTGAAACGCGGCGACACCTTTGATGACCACACCTCGGATCGTCTTGCTGCCCGGCCCTCTGACGACCTGGGGATTGCCCTTTATCCCGCTCGCGTTGTTGTGATCCCCGTGCTCGTGGCTGACCGTCACGATGTCCGCCGACTCCGCGATGGGCGCATAGGTCAGCGGGCCGCCCGACATGTAGGGGTCCGTGATAATCCGTGTTCCATCGGCGGCGGTGATGAGAAAGGACGCATGCCCCAGCCATCTGAGTTTCATCGGCGACACCTCCTGGCGCGTGATTCAGGCGGAAGCCTGGCGGTCACGCCACGACTATAGCACGCTGAAAGCGGCCAGCCAAGAGAACACTTGTGCAAGGCCTGTTCCTTCCTGATTGGCGCTAAAGGTAAGTCCAAACGCAACATCAGCGACAATCAAGCGGAACCCCCGCTGCTCAGCCCTTGACTTACATTGTATAATTCGGCTAACTTCCTGTTTGCCGGCATCTTCGTGGTCTCCCGGAGTTGACACCCAGCGTTCTGGACCTCTATTGATGCGGAAGCATGGGCATAGCGACTCGTGTGTTCTGGAGACTGGTCATCATCGTCAACGCTCCCCGCTCTTGCTACGCCGCTCTGGCGCAGCCCTGCTCTGAGTGACGGAAGAAAACAGACCTCAAAGGAGGATTTGACATGCAGCAGAAGGTGTCGCAGCCCAAGGGAGTAGAGGGCCTCATCACCGACGAAGCCATTGAGGCGGCGAGGCGGCGCATCGGCATTGAGATGCCCCAGGACCGGCCTGGCTGGGAGTATGCGGACATAGACCCCATCCGCAACTACTCGGAGGGAATCGGCGACCTCAACCCGCTGTACCGGGACGTGGAGTACGCCCGGAAGACGCGATGGGGAGACCTCATCGCGCACCCGACCATGATGACGCAGATGGGCATTGCCAACAAGAAGAAGCTCACGCCTGAGGAACGGGAGCGCGGACAGGGCGGCGGCCTCGCCGGCGTGCACTCGTTCTACTCGGGAGATGATATCGAGTGGTTCCGCCCGGTCCGTCGCGGCGACCGCCTCACGGTGCGCGGCGGCATGGCGAAGGTGGAGCCAAAGGGCAGCCGGATGACCGGCACGCGCTCTGTTCATATGACCACCGACCGCGTATACCACAACCAGAACGGCGAGCTTGTCGGCGCGCGCCACACGCTGCAGATCCGGGTGGAGCGTCACAACGCGCGAGAGGCGGGGAAATACAAGGACATCCAGACCCAGACATACACCCCCGAGGACATGGCGCGTATTGACGCCGACTACGCCAAAGAGGAGATCCGCGGCGCCAACCCCCGCTATTGGGAGGACGTGACGGTGGGACAGGAGCTGACGCCCGTGGTGAAGGGGCCGTGGACGGCGACGGCGTACATCGTGTTCTGCGAAGGCACCGGACACCGCAACGAGTTCCACAGGGCACACAGCAGCGCCTACCAGTACCGCAAGCGCCACCCGAACGCCTTCCCGCTGACCAAGTACGGTTTCCCTGACGTCATCATGCGCGTGCACTGGGAGCATGAGATGGCGCGGGAGACCGGCCTGCCGGCGTACTACGACTACGGCGGTGAGCGGATTGCATGGCTATCCCACGCTGTGACCGACTGGATGGGAGACGACGGCTTTTTGCGATGGCTGCACGTTGAACTCCGCCGTTTCTGCTTCTACGGCGACACGATGTGGATAAAGGGGCGCGTCGCGAACAAGTACGTCGAGGAGGGGGAGCACGTCGTCGAGCTTGACCTCTGGGCGGAGAACCAGCGCGGCGAGTTGACCGCGCCAGGCAAGGCGAAGGTGCTGCTGCCCTCGCGGACCGCCGGGCCGGTCAAAATTCCTACGCGCATCCCAAGCGATGTCTCACCTTATGCCTAGCCCGTTCCCTAAAACACAGTGGAGTCCCGCCAGCCTGTGACAGGCTGGCGGGATGCGGCCCCTCACGCCTGACCGAAGGAGTGTATCACCATGCCTGAATCACGGCTCACCGACGAGGCCATTGCGCACCTGCTGAAGAGGAAAGGCAAGTACAGGGCCATCGCTCCGTGGAACAAGGTCGCCAGCGAAGACGCCATCCGGCACTTCTCCCGGGCCATCGGCGATGACAATCCCCTGTGGAACGACCCCGCGTACGCCGCGGGGACGCGCTGGGGGGGCATCGTCGCGCCGCCGGCCTACCTGGAGACGACCCGTCGCGGCGGCGGACTGCCCATGGGCCTGCCGGGCGTGGCGGGCGTGCAGATATGGGACGACTACGAGTGGTTCCGGCCGGTGCGCGCGGGCGACGTCATCGTCCGGAAGGCTGGCCTGAAGGACTTCATCGAGCGCTCCAGCGAGCACGCGGGACGCGCCTTCGACCAGATCAACGAGTCTCCGCATATCAACCAGCGCGGAGAGGTTATCGCCGTCCACCTGGGCGCGGTCCGCCGGTTCGAAAAGGGGAAGACGAAAGGCTCGTCAGGAGGGCGACGGTACGAGGGCTGGAAACGGTGGGTTTACAGCCCGGACGACCTGCGCCACATTGACGAAGGGTACGCCGCGGAGGTGCAGCGCGGACGCGAGCCGCGGTACTGGGAGGACACGCAGATCGGCGAGGAGCTTCCGCCGATGGTCAAAGGCCCGTTCACGGTGACGGAAGTGATCGCCTGGTACTGCGGGGCGGGAGCGCCGCTGGCGCTGGCGAGCCGGTTGCGGTGGAAGTATTTCAAGGATCACCCGGGCGCCAACATACCGGACCCGGAAACCAACACTCCTGACGTGCCCGAGCGCATCCACTGGGAAACGACAATGGGCCGGGCGTTCGGCGCGCCCGACCTCTTCGACGTGGGCGCTCAGCGGGTCGCATGGCTAACCCACATGATGACCAACTGGATTGGGGACGACGGGTTCCTCCGCCGCGTGAAAGGCGAGTCGCGGCGCTTCAACCTGCACGGCGACACCTGCTGGATACGAGGAAAGGTGGTCGGGAAACGCAGAGCGGGTGATGAGAACCTCGTGGACTGCGAGCTCTGGATAAAAAATCAGCGCGGCGAGCTTCTGATGCCCGGCACGACCACCGCCAGCCTGCCCTCACGTGAGCGCGGGCCGGTCATGCTGCCGCCGCTGCCCAAGCTGCCGCCCGGAGCCGCCGACTAGCGGAGTGGCGCGCGCAAGCTACCGCCGTTTGTCCTTAAGCCCCGCGCGCTCCACGAAGCGATTGAGAGCGTGCTCCAGCACGGGGCCGCGCTCCCGCAGCTCGTAGTCCACCTCCGCCAGCGGCTTGTTCAGCTTCACCAGCCGCGATAGCGTGACAGGCGTCGCGTCAATCACCGTGTCGCACGGCGTGGCGCGAATGGTCGCCTCAAGCTCCCGCACCTGCGCCGGCGAGTAGCCCATCGCGGGCAGCGCCGCGTCGATGTGCGGAAACTTCGCGAACACCTCCCGCAGCGAACCCTGCGCGTACGGGCGCGGGTCCACCGCCCGCGCGCCAAGCCGCCGCGCCACCAGCGCGCCCGCGCCGGACGGCGCGCCGCCGTGCGTGAGCGTGGGGCCGTCCTCCACCACCAGAACGCGCTTGCCACGCACGAGGTCGGGCCTGTTCACCGTGGTCGCGAGGTCGGCGAGCGTGTGGGGCCGCCGAGGCCGCAGCGCGCGGATGTTGGCGAGCACCTGCCGCAGCCCCTCGCGCGGGGCGCTGTCCGCCTTCGTGACCACGAGCAGGTCCGCCATGCGGAAGTTCACCTCGCCCGGGTGGTAGGCCAACTCGTGGCCGGGCCGGTGCGGGTCAACGAGCGTGATCAGCAGGTCGGGCCGCACGAACGGGAAGTCGTTGTTGCCACCGTCCCACAGGATGAAGTCGGCGCCCTTCTGGACAAGCGCCAGAATGCGCGCGTAGTCCACGCCCGCGTAGATGGGCACGCCCAGCTTCACGTATGGCTCGTACTCCTCACGTTCCTCGATGGTGCAGTCGGCGGCGTCGATGTCGCGCAGCGAGACGAAGCGCTGCACCGCCTGCCGCTCCAGGTCGCCGTACGGCATCGGGTGGCGGATGACCGCGGGGCGCAGGCCACGCTCCAGCGCCCATTGCACAATGCGCCGCGACGCCGGGCTCTTGCCTACGCCCGTCCGCACGGCGCACACGGCCACGACAGGCAACGCCGAACGCAACATGGTATGCGCCGGCCCCAGCAACGCGAAGCTCGCGCCCGCCGCCTGCGCGATGGACGCCTTGTGCATAACCTCCGTATGCGGCAGGTCGCTGTACGCCAGAATAACCAGGTCCGCGCGGAGGCGGCGCACCAGATTCGACAGGTCATCCTCCGGAAGAATCGGCACTCCCTTCGGGTAGAGCGCGCCCGCCAGCGACGGCGGGTACACCCGCCCGGCGATGTCCGGTATCTGCGCCGCCGTGAACGCCACCACGCGCCACTCCGGCTTGTCGCGGAAGGCGACGTTGAAGTTGTGGAAGTCGCGGCCCGCCGCGCCCAGGATGATGACGCGCAACGGCCGGCGCTTCGTCGGGACGAACGGTAGCGGAAGCTCAACTTCAGGGGACGATACGCGTGCCATCTCTCTCCTCCAGCGCCGCCTTTAACGCCTCCGGCGTGGTGATGAGCGCGGGACAGCCCGTGCGCTCCGCAAAGTCGGCGGCGGCCTCCACCTTGGGCCCCATGCTGCCGGGCGGGAAGTGACCCTCAGCCAGGTAGCGGCGCGCCTGTGCGGCGGTCATGCGGTCAATGTCTTTCCGCCTGGGCGTGTTGTACCACAGCGCCGCTTTCCGCACGTCCGTCAGCATAATGAGCAGCTTCGCCCTCAACGTCACCGCCAGGCACGCCGACGCCAGGTCCTTGTCTATCACCGCGTCCACGCCCTCCAGCCTGCCGCCGCGCTCGACGACAGGGATGCCACCACCGCCCGCGGTGATGACCACCACATCCTGCGCCGCGAGGCGTCGAACGGTGTCAGCCTCCACGATACGCAGCGGCCTCGGCGAGGCGACCACGCGCCGCCAGCCATACCCGTCCGCGAACGCGAGCGGGACGCCGCGCTTCCGCAGCGGCCTCGCCTGGCGCTCCGTGTAGAACGGGCCGATAGGCTTCGTCGGCATGTGGAACGCGGGGTCGTTCAGGTCAACAAGCACCTGCGTCAGCACGGTGACGACGGCGTGCGGGAGGCGGGAGCGCCGCAGCTCGTTGTGCAGCGACTGCTGGATGATGTAGCCGATCTCGCCGCCGGACTCGGCGACGGCCACGGAGAGCGGGATGGGGTACGCCTTCTTCGCGGCGATCTCAGAGCGCAGCAGGATGTTGCCCACCTGCGGGCCGTTGCCGTGCGTGAGCACCACATCCCAGCCGCGGCGGAAGAGGACCATCATGTGGCGCATGGCGCGCTGGCACGCGCGGAACTGCCCAGCGACAGTCGGCTTCTCGCCCTTCGGCAGCAGCGCGTGTCCGCCCAGCGCGACGACGGCCATGGGACGCGTGGGGATCATCGCGTACCTTACCCCCTGGGTCTCCCTTTCAAGTGTACGCTCTCAATGGCCCTGTCTGGTCAGCCCCCAAGCAATCGGGACCATCGCGCGCGGTATGTGGTCACTATGACACGGCGGACTCCGCGGTACAAGCTCCGAATCACAGAACCCCCTAGAGAGAGCACTGCCCGGTTGACGGCGCGGGGCGGCTCCCGTAAAATGAAGGGTACTCACAGTTTATGTCGCGTTCGCATTCCCCCATCGCATCGCCCGCAGGATGAAGGATACTATGTACCAGAAGACCACCCTGGACAACGGGTTACGCATCCTCACCTCGTCCATGCCCCACACCCGCTCGGTCAGCCTTAGCTTCTATACAGGCGCGGGATCACGCTACGAAGAGGACCGCGAGGCAGGCATCTCGCACTTCATCGAGCACCTGATGTTCAAAGGGACGCAGCGCAGGCCTACGTCGAAAGAGGTCAGCGAGGCCATCGAGAGCGTGGGCGGCGTCCTGAACGGCGGGACCGACCGGGAGCTGACCATCTACTGGAGCAAGGTGCCCCGGCCCCACTTCCCTCTGGCTCTGGATGTTCTGGTGGACATGCTCCGCAACTCCAAGTTTGACGCCGCGGACGTGGTCAAGGAACGCCAGGTCGTCATCGAAGAAATCAACATGGTGAACGACTCCCCCCACCAGCGGGTGGACGTTCTCATTGACGAGGTGGTCTGGCCGGGCCAGCCCCTGGGCCGTGAGATAGGCGGCAGCCGGGAGACCGTCAGCTCGTTTGAGCGCGCACATGCCGTGAACTACCTGGCCCAGCAGTACGGCTCGGGCAACACCGTCGTCAGCGTGGCCGGCAACATCAGCCACGACGAGGTGGTGGACGCCGTGAGCAAGGCCCTGGGCGACTGGCGTCCCGCAACGCCGCGGCCTTTCTTCCCCGCGCTGAACGGGCAGCACGGCCCTCGGGTGAAGGTGGAGTACCGCCGCACCGAGCAGGCCTACCTGATACTGGCCGTTCCGGGAGTCTACCTGTCCCACCCGGACCAGTATGCCCTGAACATCCTAAACATCATTCTGGGTGGCGGCATGAGCAGCCGCCTGTTCATGGAGATACGGGAGAAGCGCGGCCTGGCCTACGACGTCTATAGCTACAACAACCACCTCCTGGACACGGGGGCCTTCGCCGTCTTCGCGGGCGTTGACCCCAAGCGCATCGGAGACGCCCTGCAGGCCATTCTGCAGGAGCTGGCCCGCATCCGCGACGACGTGCGTGAGGAGGAGGTCCAAAAGGCGAAAGACCTGACGAAGGGCCGCATGCTCCTGCGGATGGAGGATACGCGAAGCGTCTCCTCATGGCTGGGTTCGCAGGAGGCCCTGTTGGGTCGCGTCAAGACGGTGGACGAGGCGGTGCAGCAGGTGGATGCTGTTCCGTTGGAGGATGTCCAACGGGTAGCCCGACAACTCCTGGTCCAGGACAAGCTCAATCTGGCCGTCGTCGGCCCGTACAAGAGCGACAAGCGGTTCCTCCCCCTCCTCAAGATGTAGGGCATCGCGTCGGCGCCAGCCCCACGGGAGCAAGACACCAGCCCCCGCTGCAAGCGGAACGCTGGTGTGCGGCAAAAGAGCGGCGGGTCCGCCGCTCTTTTATTTTGCCAGGCAGGGATATGCCCACAGCAAAAGAGACAGGGCAAACGCTCGTCCTCGCCTCGGCGTCACCCCGGCGCAAGGAGCTGCTGGCGCACTGGGGCGTGCCGTTCCACGTCGTCGCGCCGCATGTGGATGAGGAGGCCGTCCCGCCGGGCGCCACGCCTGAAGAGACGGCATGCCGCATCGCCCACGCCAAGGCCCGCGCGGTAGCGGAGCGTCATCCGCACGCGCTGGTCATAGGGGCGGACACAATCGTGGCGGACCGCTGGGGCATGCTGGGCAAGCCCCGCTCCGCCGACGACGCGCGCCGAATGCTGCGGCGTCTGCGGGCACGCCGTCATCGGGTCATCACAGGGGTCGCGCTGGTGCGACTGCACCCCAGGCTGGACGTGGTCAACCACGCCGTGAGCCATGTGACCATGCGCGCCTACACCGACGCCGAGATTGCGGCGTACGTCGCGTCCGGCGACCCGCTGGACAAGGCGGGCGCGTATGCCATTCAACACCCGATCTTCGCCCCCGCGTCCGCCGTAGTGGGCTGCTACTGCAACGTGGTGGGCCTCCCTTTATTGCACCTGTGCGCGTTGCTGCGGCAGGCGGGGTTCGCGCTTCCCCAGGCCAGCCCGGCCGCTCTCCCACGCGCGTGTGCCCGCTGCACGGACGCGGCTGGCGCAACAACGGGCTTCCGGTCTGACATACGGCGCCCGTCCTCGCTATAATGGGTTGAGCGCCAACGAACGGTTGAAGGGGCACGATCGTGGACTTCATGGGCATCGGGTGGATGGAGGTCCTCGTCATCCTCGTGGTGGCGCTCCTCGTGCTGGGCCCCGATAAGCTGCCGGATGTCGCCCGAAACGTCGGCAAGTCGGTGCGTGAGGTGCAGCAGGCGCTTCGTGAGACGACCCGCGTTCTCACGGAGGAGGAGCCGGAGGATGCCCGCAAGACGCGAGAGACCATAGCCGCGCAGCGCCAGAGCGCCCAGCTCCCGGCCGCGCCCGTCGCCAACGCCAGGCCCGCCGAGGGACAGGCGCCGCCGGCAGCCCCCGGGACAGCCCAGGCGCAGCAGCCGCAGCCCGTCAGCCAGGGCGAGCCCAGGCCGCAGCAGACCCCTCGCTAGGCGGAGATGATTTAAGCCGTGCCCGAAGACAGAAGCCTGACACTGACGGAGCACCTCCGCGAACTGCGCTCCCGCCTCATCAAGGTCGTCATCGCCCTGGGTGTGGCCACTCTCCTCGCCTTGATCTTCACCGACCGGATATTCCGCTTGCTCCTTGTGCCCGCGGGCGACATCAAGCTCGTTTTCATTGAAGTCACCGAAATGCTGGGCACCTACTTCAAGGTAGCCCTGCTTTCTGGCTTCGTCCTCGCTTTGCCTTTCATCCTGTACCAGGTGGTCATGTTCGTCGCGCCCGGCCTGAGGCCTCAGGAGCGCAGGTGGTTGTACATCTTCCTGCCCGCGGCGGTCGTCTCGTTCGTGATAGGCGCCCTCTTTTGCTACTTCCTCATGCTGCCCGCCGCCCTCAAATTCCTGCTCTCTTTTGGCGCCGACCTTGTCACTCCCCAGATACGAATAAGCAACTATGTTGACCTTGTCCTAGGCATGATGTTATGGGTGGGGATTGTATTTGAGACTCCGCTGGTCATGTACTTCCTGGCCCGTCTGGGCATCGTGACGCCCCAGGCGCTTGGGCGCTTCCGCAAGTTCTTCATCGTGCTTGCGTTCATCATAGCCGCCGTCATCACGCCCACGCCGGACCCCATCACCCAGACGCTGGTCGCCGTGGCGATGATTGCGCTCTACGAAGTCGGGGTGCTGCTGGCCCGCCTGGCGGCGCGGCAGCGCCGACGCGCCAGCGAGTCCGCCTCCTAGCGCTTTGACCGCTCAAGCGAGCGCCAGCTACAATAGGCCGGACGCGGGGAAGGCTATGGGCAAAACCCATGTATATCCGACTTCTGTCTCTATCCAACTTCCGTAACTACGCGGACCTGGAGATTGGGCTGCCTCCGGGCGTCTGCATCTTCTGGGGCGGCAACGGGCAGGGCAAGACGAACCTCCTGGAAGCCGCCTACTTCCTGGCGACCACCCGCTCCTTTCGGGCCGAGGCGGAGCGCGAGGTGGTGCGATGGGATGCGTGGACCGACCCCATTCCCGCGGGGCGCATCATGGGACAGATAGCAACGACTCGCGGCCCTACCACCATCGAGGTGGTGCTGCACGCGGCCCGACGGGAGGCGCCCCCAGCACCGGCGGAAGGCCAGCGGCCACTGGTGCAGAAGCGCGTCCGCGTGAACGGCCTGACCAAACGCGCCAGCGACGCCGTCGGCGAGCTCATCGCCGTGCTGTTCAGCGCCACGGAGATACATCTGGTGGACGGCTCGCCATCCGACAGGCGCCGCTATCTGGACACGGCGGCGAGCCAGGTTGACCGGCGCTACCGGCAGGTACTGGCCCGCTACAGCCAGGTGGTCGCGCAGCGCAACAGCCTGCTGAAGGCGGTGCAGGAGGGACGCGCCCGGCGCGAGGAGCTTGCTTTCTGGGACGACGAGATGGTGCAGCAGGGAGCGGCCCTGATGCTGATGCGCCGCGACCTCGTAGCCGAGGTCAGCCCCCGGGCGCGGGAGGTCCACGCGCATCTGACCGAGGGGCGGGAAGACCTGGACGCGGAGTACCGGCCCGCCCTTCCGCTGCCCACTGTACCCAGCGCAGCGTCCGTGGCAGCGGCCTTCCGTCGCGCCCTGGCGGAAGGCGTGGCGCGGGACATCGCGGCGGGCATGTCGCTCGTCGGGCCGCACAGGGACGATCTCTCCTTTCTTGTGGAGGGCGTGGACATGGCCATGTACGGCTCCCGGGGCCAACAGCGGACCATCGCCCTGAGCATGAAGCTGGCGGAGGCTGCGTTCATGGAGGCGCGCCGCAGCGACAAGCCGGTGCTCATTCTGGACGACGTCTTCTCGGAGTTGGACACGCCACGCCGCCGGCAGTTGATGAGCGCGATGGGCCGATTTGAGCAGGTGCTCATTACATGTACGGATATGGACCCCTTCGATGATGCGTTCCTGGAGCGCGCTACTGTATACTGGGTGCAGGATGGCCGTGTGGAGGCGCAACGCCTCCCCGCCGAGGTGCGCGAGCGGTCGCCGTGATGCGGGAGGGGAAAGTTTGACGGCTCTGCGGCTGCCTCTGGAAGTTGCGGCGCTCATCAGCGCGGTAGCGCTTCTGGCTGGCTGCGCCGACGACCGCCTGGCCGACATGCAGAAGCAACTGACGCTTCAGAACGAGCAGTTGGCACGGATAGAGGCTGTCATGGCCACCGTGACCGCCCCGACACCGACTCCCACCGCCACTCCCATCCCAACCCCCACTCCCATACCCACACCCACACCCGTGCCCACCCCGACACCGACTCCCATTCCAACTCCTACGCCGCTCCCGACGCCGCGGCCCGTGACGCTGGGAAACGTTCTGGAGAAGACCATCGTGAAGGTCCGCCCGTCCGTGGTGCGGATAATCAACAACCAGGCGCGCGTCACCGGCTCAGGCATCGTGCTGGACGGGGCCGGACATATCCTGACCAACAATCATGTGGTCGTCTCGGCCAGCGTTGTCACGATCGTGATGGAGGACGCGCCGCCGGTGACGGGACAGGTGATAGCAAGAGACACGGTCAGGGACCTGGCTATCGTGAAGATTCCCGCGGGCGGCCTCACGCCCGCGGTGCTGGGCTTGTCCGCGCCGGTGCGGCCCGGCGAGGAGGTCGTCGCGGTGGGCTACGCCCTGGGCATCGCGGGCCCGCCCACGGTCTCCTACGGCGTTGTCTCGGCCATCCGCGTGCAGCGGACTCCGAACCTGACCTATATCCAGACAGACGCCGCGGCCAACCCGGGGAGCAGCGGCGGCCCCCTGGTGAACCTGGACGGCGAAGTCATCGGCATCATCACGCAGCGAGTCCTCGCGCCGCCGGGAACCGCCCAGACCGCGGAGGGGCTGAACTTCGCGACGGCCATAGACGGCATCCGCGCGGTGTTGCCCGACCTGCTGCGCGGGAACTAGCCCCCACGGTCATCCCCCTTCAATGGCGCGCCCCATCCTCGCCTGCGCGTAGGTAGACCCCCATGCTGACCGACCTGCTCATCCTGGGACTGGCCGCCGCGCTGGACGCGGCCTTCGGCGAGCCGCCGCGCCCGCTGCACCCAGTCGTATGGATGGGCAAGGCCATCTCCCTGCTGGAGCGGCTGGCCCCGCGCGCCAGCCCACCGCGAGAGTTCGTGTACGGGCTGGGCATGGCCATCATCGTGACCGTCGTGGCGGGCGGCGTGGCCGCTGTCGCCGTGGCGGCGGCGCGCGGCGTGAGCGCGGTCGCCTACGTGATCGTTGGCGCGCTGCTCCTGAAAGGCGTCTCCGCCGTGCGGGAGCTGGCGGCCTCCGCGGAGCGGGTGCGCGCGTCGCTGGCCGCGGGCGACCTTGAGGGCGCGCGCAACGCCGTCAGGGCCATCGTCGGACGGGAGACGGCGCAGCTTGCGCCGGAGATGGTGGCGTCGGCTGCGGTCGAGTCGGTGGCGGAAAACAGCACGGACGCGTTCATCGGCCCGTGGCTCTACTTCGCCCTGTTCGGCGTGCCCGGCGCCGTCATCTACCGCGCCATCAATACGCTGGACAGCATGGTGGGACATCGGGGAAGGTACGAGTGGCTGGGCAAGGCGTCGGCCATGCTGGACACGGCGGCGAACCTCGTTCCGGCCCGGCTGACCGGCCTGCTCATCGTCGCCGCCAGCGTCGTGGCGGGTTGCGACGGCCGGGGCGCATGGCGCGTCATGTGGCGCGACCACGGCGTGACCGCCAGTCCCAACGCGGGCTGGACCATGAGCGCGATGGCGGGCGCGCTCGGCGTGCGACTGGAGAAAGTCGGCCACTACGCGCTCGGCCCTTCCGTGGAAGGGCGCCCGCCGCGGCCCGACGACATCCGCTCCGCGACGCGCATCATGTGGGTGGCGGCAACGCTCGGCCTGCTCATTGCGCTGGGGATGGCCGCCGCGCTGCGAGCGCTGGCTACAGGGTAGGATAGCCCCGCTGGCGGTACGGGAAATCCTTCAGTTCCGATGTGATGCGCGGCTCGATGGGGTGATGGTAGAAGGCGCGGATCTCGCTGATGCGCCCCTCGTGGAAGACGCACCAGTCCACGCCGCGCCAAAGCACCGCATGGCTGGCCCCGCGAGGTATGAAGCGCATGGTCCACTCCATGACCGCCTCGTTGCCCTGTACCACGGTGCGGTCAATGGCCCACGTAGCGCCGAGGCGCTGGTGCAGATCGAGCCAGTGGGCCGCGAGGGCGTCGGCGCCGCGGACGGGGTCACGCAGGGGGAAGTAGTGGACGACGTTCGGCGCGAACGCGCTCTTCATCAGGACCACGTCGCCCGCGCTGCATCCCTGGTAGTAGCGCTTGAGTACGTCCAGGTACGGATAGTCGCTCATACGCTGCCTCCCGCGCCGATGTGCCGCCATTATGGGGGATAGGCGCACCGCAGGCAAGGGAGCGCGGGGAAGGCCGCCAGTCGATTACTGTCTTGTGGCTTTGTCTTACTCGAACGCTTAGGCACATAGTAAGCATGACACGTGCGCCACAAGCTATCAATCTCTCAAGACGGATTGCAACAAAGCAAATGCAATCTCGCCCTAACGCTTGTATTTGGATATCAATTCTTGTAGCCCGGACCTGCCCAAGCCAGTCTGTTTGACGCTCAGGATGGCTGCAAGTGTGCCGTTAGGAAGGCCGTCGTTCTTATCTGGTATCACAGTAGTGCGTGGATATCTCTCGCCTGGAAACTGTTTGAAAAGAAAAACGCCGTGGGTAGCTTGCCCACGGCGTTGCCATTTGTCCTTTTTGAGAAGCTGTATCAGACCCTTGCCGCTAATGTTCATGCACGCAGATTACACAGCCGCAGCCACTGGCGCTGCCCAAGAGGCCTTGCGTGAGGACGATGATTTTGGTGGACGAATAACGCTTGGATGGACTCCGTGGTCCGCAAGAAACTCCTTGCTGAAACCCATCTGCTCTACTTGGTTCAATTGAAGCAGTACCGCGCCGGTAAGCTCTTTACGCACTACTTTCAAGGTGCTGCCATATGTCGCCGTGCCCAATTCAAGACATTCGGCTAGCCACTCCCCTGCCTCCTCTCTGAATTCAGCAGTAAGGATGATCTGTTCTATAGACTTGCCGCCGCCCTTGAACCGAATGACCGAAAACGTCGCTCGCATTGGCGCACCCTCCATAATAGTGGAACTAATCAACGTTACAGGATCAAAATGTCATGCCAGATATTATACACTATGTGTTCATTGCCAACAGGTTACTTTGCAAAACGTACTCTATTGCATCCAAACGTTGCACTTGCATGACTTGCGTACCACCTCCCAAAGTGGTGCAAATACAAACCGACCCACTATCCTCCGCCTGCCTCGTCCCGCCGTTGCGGAACCCACACCCTATGGCGTAGAATAGTCGTTTGGCTGGCCCGCGTCCTTCCGCGGAAGGAGCGCGTCGCCTTCACCACTGTGAAAGGAGCCCCGGGTGTGATCACCACCGTCGTCGGCAACTACCCCAAGATACCCCCGTCCGGGCAGGGAGTCCCCAGCCTGCGCGCGAGCATCCAGTTGCTCGACCAGGGCAAGCTTACCCAGGCCCAGCTTCGGGCGGTCCAGGAACAGAACACCGTTGACGTCATCAACGAGCACGTCCAGGCCGGCATTGACCTGGTCACGGACGGCCATGTGCGGTGGGACGACCCCATGACCTACCTCGCGGGCGCGATAGACGGCTTCGCGCTCACCGGCCTGGTCCGCTGGTTCGACTCGAACACCTACTACCGCCAGCCCGTCTGCCAGGGCAAGCTGACGTGGAAGGGCCCCATCACCGTCCGCGACTACACGTTCGCGGCGGGGCACAGCCCCCGGCCCGTGAAGGCCGTCCTGACGGGACCGTACACCCTGGCGAAGCTCTCGGTGGACACCTGCTACAAGGACTTGCGCGCCTTTACGCTGGCCCTGGCCCAGGTCCTGAACCGGGAGGCCAAGGCGCTGGAGAAGGCGGGCGCCAAGCTCATCCAATTCGACGAGCCGGCCATCGTACGGAACAAGGGAGACATCGGGCTGTTCAAGGAGGCCATGACCGCGCTGACGGCGGGACTCACGGCCCGGACCGCCCTGTACACCTACTACGGCGACATCCAGAGCATCGCTTCGGACTTCCTGAAGCTGCCGTTCAACATCCTCGGCCTGGACTTCGTGGGAGGCGCGGCGAACTGGGCCGTGCTGCGCGACTTCCCGCAAGACAAAGAGCTGGCAGCCGGCATCATGGACGCCCGCAACACGCGCATGGAGACGGTGGACGAGGTCGCGGAGTCGGTGCGGCGGCTCTCCAAAATCATGCCGCTGTCCCGCCTTTCCGTCAACCCAAGCTGCGGGCTGGAGTTCCTGCCCCGTGTGAGCGCCCGTCAGAAGCTGAATCGGCTGGTGGAGGGCGCGCGCAAGGCCCAGGAGGTGTTGGCATGACCACGGGACTCTGGACGACGGCTGTCGGAAGCTACCCCAAGCCCGATTATCTGCTCCAGGCACGCAACAAGGCCGCGCGCAAGGAGATCACCCCCGCCGAGCTGAACAAGCTGGAGCGCCAGGCCACCGAGATGTGGATGCGCTTCCAGGACGAGCTAAGCATGGACCTGCCCGTGGACGGCGAGATGTATCGCGGCGACATGGCCGCCTACTTCGCCGAGAACATGGAGGGCTTCACCACCAGCGGCCTGGTGCGCTCCTACGGCAATCGCTACTACCGCAAGCCCATCGCCAAGGGGGCCGTGGGCCGCAAGGGGCCTATCACCGTCGAGTGGTGGCGCTACGCGCAAAGCCTCACGTCCCGGCCGGTCAAGGGCATGCTCACCGGCCCGTACACCATCGCCGACTGGTCGTTCGATGAGCATTACTCCACTCGCGAGGCGTTCATCATGGACCTGGCGCGGGCCATCCATGACGAGGCCGCCGACCTGGAGAAGGCGGGCGCCCAATTTATCCAGATAGACGAGCCGGCTGTCAGCGTGCGGCCTGAGGAGATGGAGATAGCGGTCAAGGCTATGGCCGTCGTGACCAAAGGGCTGAAGGCCCACACCCTCACGCACATGTGCTACGGCAACTTCGACCTGGTCTATCCCGGCATCCTGCGCCTGGCGGTGGACCAGATTGACCTGGAGATGGCCAACAGCAACTACGACCTCCTGGCCTACTTCAAGAAGCAGCCCTTCACCAAGTACATCGGCCTGGGCGTCGTGGACGTGCACACGCACAAGCTGGAGACGGTGGAGGAGGTCAAGCGCGGCATCAAGCTGACGATGGAGGTCATTCCGCCGGAGCGCATCTTCGTGGACCCGGACTGCGGGCTGAAGACGCGCCAGGTGGACGAGGCCAAGGCCAAGCTCAAACTGATCGCGCAGGCGGTGCGCGAGGTCAAGAAAGAGATGGGCATCAGCGACGGCCCGCTGCCCGGCAAGCTGCCGGAGGCCGCCCGCCGATAGGCCCGCCCCGCGAGAAGGCCCGCTCATGGATTCGACAAGCTCACCATGAGCGGGGAATAGTCTTCCGCTCGTCCTTCGACACGATCAGGACGAGCGAGCGGGCCGCTCTTGGTTCGAGAACCCTGGGACACAATGACGTCCGCCTCGTCCCGAACCATGGGGACCGCTCGTTGAACCGTCACGTCGGTATCACCGGAGGCGACCCGCAAGGCATGTACCCCGCGATTGAGCGCATCGCCGTCGATGCCGAGCGCGCGGGCTTCGACTCCTTCTGGCTCATGGACCACATGATGCAGACTGGCCACACGGGTGGGGACGCCTGTGCAGTGCGTGGAGCAGTGCGCCAGGCTGCTGGAGGCGGGCGCGGACTACCTGATCTTCGGCTTCCCGGACGCGGACACGCTGGAGCCGCTGCGCCTGCTCATGGAGGAGGTCGCGCCTCCAAAGCCTTGCCGTGAGACCCCGTCTGAACTTCCGGCACCAGGGAGTTCAGACGGAGCAAGCTCCCTTTGACGGAGCAATGGGGGCGTCCCCCAGATTTCTCGCTCCCCCTTCCTGCGAGGAAGGGGGAGCGAGGGGGATGGTCCCGCGCAGGTGAAAGACCAAGCCCCTGCTCTAAAACTCCACCTTGGGGGCCGTCGCGGCGCCGGTCACGGACTGGAAGTACGCGCGCTCCTTGAACCCGAACATGCCCGCGAACGCGACCGTCGGGAACGTCTTGATGGACGTGTTGTACCGCTGCACAGTCTCGTTGAAGCGGCGGCGCTCCACGGAGATGCGGTTCTCGGTGCCCGCCAGCTCCGCCATCAGCCCCTGCACCGCCTCCAGCGACCGTATCTGCGGGTAGTTCTCCATCACCACCAGCAGGCGCGCCAGCGAGCCTTCAACCTGGCTCGCCGCGGCGGCCTTGGCGTCCGGCGTCGGCGCGCCGGCGTAGCGCGTGCGCGCCTCGGCGATGGCGTCGAAGACGGCGCGCTCCTGCGCCATGCCGCCCTTCACCGCGTTCACCAGGTTCGGGATGAGGTCGTAGCGGCGCTGGTACTGGGTCTCCACCTGCGCCCACTGGGCGTCCACGGCCTGCGACTGTGACACCATCGAGTTGTAGGTGCCCGAGACAATGGCCACGCCGATGAGGACGATGGCCAGGATAACGCCGACGGTGATGAGAACAGGGAGAAGCGTCTTCATCAGAGTGGATACCTCCTTGCGCCGTATTGACTCCATTATAGGGCACGCCGAGGTCATGATGCCCTGTCATTCCGCGCGACGCCTTTCCAGGGAAGGACTGGACTCCCCTCACATGAGCAGTCGCGCCGCTAGCTGGCCTCCGTAGCC
This sequence comes from Dehalococcoidia bacterium, assembly GCA_030648205.1. Lineage (NCBI taxonomy): Bacteria > Bacillati > Chloroflexota > Dehalococcoidia > Dehalococcoidia bacterium. The sequence continues at coordinate 38,821 of JAUSIH010000029.1, forward strand.
CCGCCGGGCATGCGCCGCGCCATCTCGTCCCGGAGCAGGCGATGCTCCGCTCGCGCCAGGCGCGGGTCCGCGTCGAAGAGCCGTTGCGCCTCTTTGCGCGCCGTTTCCAGCAGCGGCAGGTCCGAAAGGCGGGCCATGCGCAGGTCAGGGAGACCGCTCTGCCGCGTGCCGAAGAACTCGCCAGGGCCGCGCAGCCGCAGGTCCTCCTCCGCGAGTTTGAACCCGTCGTGCGTCGTCTCCATCACGGCCAGGCGCTCGCGCGCCTCCTCGGACGGCGAATCGGACACCAGGATGCAGTAGCTGGCGTACTCACCCCGACCGACGCGGCCGCGGAACTGGTGGAGTTGAGCGAGACCGAAGCGGTCCGCTCCCTCGATGAGCATGACCGTGGCGTTGGGCACGTCAATGCCCACCTCCACAACGGCGGTCGAGACCAGGATGTGCAGCTCTCCCTCCCGGAAGCGCCGCATGACCTCCTCCTTGTCCCGTGAGCTCATGCGGCCGTGGAGCAGCCCCACACGGAGGTCCGGGAACACGTCCACGGAGAGACGCTGGAACTCCTTGACCGCCGCCTTCGCCTCGATGGCCTCCGACTCCTCGATGAGCGGGCAAATGGTGAACGCCTGCCGCCCCTGGGACACCTGCTCGCGGATGAAGCGGTAGGCCGCCTCGCGCTTGTCCGGGCCGATGGCCCGCGTGCGGACGCGCTGCCGTCCCGGCGGCATCTCGTCAATGACCGACAGGTCCAGGTCGCCGTAGACCGTAAGCGCCAGCGTGCGCGGAATGGGCGTGGCCGTCATGGCGAGCAGGTGCGGATTGTAGCCCTTCTGTCGCAGCGCCGAGCGTTGCTCCACGCCGAAACGGTGCTGCTCGTCCACCACCGCCAGGCCGAGCCGCTCGAAGGCCACCCCTTCCTGAATGAGCGCATGCGTGCCCACCAAAAGCTGCACCGCCCCCGCGGCGACACGCTTGTACAGCTCCGCTTTCTGCTTCTTCGTGGTAGCGCTTGTCAGCAGGCCCACGGCGATGGGATTCGGCCACGGGTCCAAGTAGGTCACCAGCAGGTTGTCCCGCTCCTCCGCGCGCGGCAGGCGTCCCAGCAGGCGGCGCACCGTCAGAAAGTGCTGCTCCGCCAGCACCTCGGTCGGCGCCATGAGCGCACCCTGGAAACCGTTCGCGATAGCCGTCAGCAGGGCGGCCAGCGCGACAACCGTTTTGCCGCTGCCCACATCCCCCTGCAAGAGGCGGCTCATGGGCCTTTCGCGCGCCATGTCGGCCAGCACATCGTCCAGCACGCGCCGCTGTGCGCCCGTCAACGGGAACGGCAATGCCTCCAAGAACGCGTCCAGCACCTCCCTGTTGACGGGTAGGGGGTTGCCTTTCTCCATCTGCCACTGCTGCTTGCGGCCCATGACGGCTATCTGCATCAGGAACAGCTCGTCGAAGGCCAGACGGCGACGCGCGAGGTCGTTGCCCTCCGCGCTGTCGGGATAGTGGGCCTGCCGGACGGCCTCCGGCAGCGGCAGCAAGGCATCGCGCTCGCGGATGGCGTCGGGCAGGAAATCGGCCAGAGCGGGCGCAAAGCGGTCCACCGCCGACTTGACCAGCCGCCGCGCCGTGCGGGCGGGCAGCCCCGCCGTCAGCGGATAGACGGGCACCAGCCGGCCCGTGTGTATCAGATTGTCCGTCTCCTGGTCAACGATCTCATATTCCGGCGACTCGAAGACGCGGCGGCCCCGGAAGTCCACGGTGATGCGGCCGGAGAGGACGACCCGTGTGTTGGGCCGCAGCCGCTGCGCAAGGTACGGCTGGTTGTACCAGATGACGCGCATGTTGCCCGTCGCGTCGCCGACGACAGCCTCCGTCGCCTTCCGGCCACTCCTGAGGCGCGCCTGGGACGCCTCCCAGACCGAGACGACCACGGTCTGGTCTCTCCCCAACTCAAGCTCCGCCACGCTCTTCATATGCGCGAAGTCGTTATGGCGATGCGGGAAAAAGTAGAGCATGTCGCCCACCGTCCGCACGCCCAGCTTGTTGAACTTGGCGACGGTGGCCGACTGCACGCCGCCCAGCACGGCGATGGGCCTGTCGAGGAGGCCGGAGGCGGGCTGCCCTTCCGTGGAAGGGCCGGGCTGCACGCGGGACTTGCCCGCGACGGGCGCTCGTGGCCGCTGCGGTTTTGGCGACTGCGCCGCGTCGCGCCCTTCCGCCCTTGCGACTGGACGCCGCGCTGCGCCCTTCCGGAGAAGTCCCGAGGGGGCGGCCTCCGTTGACGGAGGACTCGGGGGAGTTCCCCGAACCTTCTGTCGCTCCTTCTCTCCCGACGCGGGAGAGGTCGCCGGGGGGCGGGGGCCGCTCACGTCGCTCGCCCACGCAAGCAGCGCGGTGATGAACGCGCGACGCTCGTCGAGCGTCATGGCGGCGTAGGAGCGCCTGCCGGGGCCTATCGCGTCAAGGCGTGAGGCCTGCGCCGGAGGGAGCTTCGCCGCGTTGGACTCCATCCAGCGGGAGAGGAAGGCGTCCAGACCGCCGAAGACGATTCGGTCGGCGCAGCCCTTCGACAGCTCCTGCTTCAGCACCTTGCCGAGCGAGACCACCGGGCCGTCCAGCGAGGCGCGTGCCTCTTGCCGCTCCACGAAACGCCCGCCGCCTATGCGTCGGTGAGCGCCGCGACGGCCAGCGCGCCCGGGCCGACATGGGTGCCGAGCACAGGCCCCATCCGCGCCATCACGATGCTCTCCCGCGAGTGACCGGTTGCCAGGCGGTCGGCCAGGGCGGCGGCCTCGTCGGGCGTGGTGTTGTACATGACCGCCATGTCGCGGATGCGGGGCAGTCCCTGCGCCAGCTCGCACAGGCGGTCGAGAGCGCGCGCCCGCGTGCGCGCCCGCTCCAGCGGCCAGGGCGCGCCGTCGCGGAAGGAGAGCAGCGGCTTGATATGCAGCAGGGCACCCAGGAACGCCTTCACGTTGCCAATGCGCCCTCCCTTGCGCAGGTACTCCAGGGTGTCCAGGACGGCATAAATGTGGGTGCAGGGAATGGCGTCGCGGACCAGCCGCGAGACGTGCTCCAGCCGCCCGCCGTCGCGCGCCGCACGCGCCGCCAGCAAGACCTGCAGGCCCAGGGCCATTGAAAGGTGCTGGGAGTCCACCACCTCGATGCGACACCCCTTCGGCGCTCTCTCCCGCCCCAGGAGCGCCGCCTGGTGGGTGCCGCTGAGCTTCGACGAGATGTGGATGGAGATAATCTCGTCCGTCTCGCGGGCCAGCGCCGTGTACACGTCCACAAACGCGCCCACGGAGGGCTGCGAGGTCGTGGGCAGCACAGGGCCAGGGAGGATGTCGCGATAGAACGTCTCGGCGTCCAGGTCCACGCCCTCGGTGAACGTGCGGTCGCCCACGTGGACGTGCAGGGGCACGACGGTGATGCCCAGCTCCCGCGCCAGGCTGGCGGGCAGGTCAGAGCTGCTATCGGTAACGACGCGCACGGTCACGGTCGGCTCTCGCACTCCGTCCGGTTCTTGACACTACGCAGCATATCAGACCAACGAGGCCTTCGCCCTACTCCACCGAGATAAGGTAATGATAGTGCGGTTGCCCGCCCATCACCACCTCCGCCTCGCAGCCGGGGAAACGCGCCAGCGCCCACCGCGCCAGCACCTCCGCGTCCTCCCGCGTGGCGTCCGCCCCATAGTACAGCGTGAGCAGTCGCCCTGCCTCGACGCCCATCCTCTCGATGGTGACGCGGGCCGCAGCCTCCGGCGTGGCCTCCACCGCCGCCAACTCGTCGTCCACCAGGCCGATGACCTGTCCGGCGACGACCTCGCGACCGCCTATGTGCGCCGGGCGGCTCGCCGTGGTCACCACCGCCGAGCGGACGCGGCCCGCCGCCCGCGTCATTGCGGCGCAGTTCGCATCGAGGCTGACCTCCGCGCGGAACGCCACCAGCGCCGCGATGCCCTGCGGGACAGTGCGCGTCGGCACGACCTTGACCTGCTTGGGGGCCATTCGCGCGGCCTGCTCCGCCGCGGGCAGGATGTCGCCGGAGTTGGGCAGAAGCACGACCGTCTCCGCGTGACACATCTCGATGGCGCGCAGCAGGTCCTGCACGCTGGGCTTGCCGGAGCGCTCGTCCGGCGTCAGGACCTGCGCCGTGAGGCTCCGCATCACGTCGGCGAGGCCTCTGCCCGGCGCTACGGCGACCAGCCCCACCTGGCCCCCTTCCACGGAAGGGTGGGCCTCGGAGGCGCTCCGGCGACCGGAGAACTCGCGGTGCTGCTGGTCAATGTTCTCGACCTTCGTGTGCACGACGACGCCCAGCCCCCGCGCGAAGGCCAGCACGGCGTCCGGGTCGCTGCCGTGCAGGTGGACTTTGACCAGCCCCTCGGCGCCCGCGACGATAGTGGAGTCGCCGAACTCCCGCACCTGGCGACGTATGTGCTCCGTGTCTAGACCCTTGCCCTCCAGCATGAACTCGATGCAGTAGCCGTAGGTGACCGTCCCAGGCCGCGTGGCTCCTTCCACGGAAGGACGAGGGGCGGCGACCCCCAACTCACGGGCCGGTGGAGGCGTACGCTCACCACGTAGAAAGTGCATTCCGCCATCCAGAAACACGGCCAGCCCCTGGCCGCCCGCGTCCACCACACCCGCCTCGCGCAGAATGGGGAGGAGGTCGGGGGTGCGGGCGACGGACGCACGGGCAACGGTGGCGGCGACATTGAGCACGTCCGGGACGCCCCCGCCTTGTCGGGCTGCGTCCAGCGCCGCGGCGGTGACATCCTTCATGACGGTGAGGATGGTCCCCTCCACCGGATTGCTGACCACCTTGTACGCCAGCCTGGTCGCCTGATCGAGCGCATCGGCGATGTCGCTCCCCGTCGCTGCTTCCTTGCCGTCCAGGGCCTGGGCCAGGCCCTGAAAAAGCTGAGAGAGAATAACTCCGCGGTTGCCCCGCGCCCCCATGAGCGCGCCGTGGGCCATGGCCCGCGCAACAGCCCCGGCGCTTGCGCCCTGAGGGCAGGCCAGCGCCTGCTCCGTGGTGGCGCGCAGCGTGAGCGTCATGTTCGTGCCGGTGTCGCCGTCCGGCACGGGGAAGACGTTCAGAGCGTTGATCTCAGAGGCGGACGCGGCGACCCACGCGGAGCCAGCCTTGACCATTTCCAGCAGATCCCACCCCGACAATGTCCTGAAGGGTCGGGCTATCGCATCCGGGGTCACGGCGACCGCATCCTTGTCAACTCTCCAAAGATGTGATAACGTATTGTTTTGACGTTGACCGCATTCTAACGAAATTACCCTGGAGCGTCAAAGGGATATAGCTATGGCCGTCTGTAAGATCTGCAACAAGGGGCCGCGCTTCGGAAACGCCATAAGCCACTCCAAGCGGCACACGCGGCGCATGTGGGAACCCAATATGAAGAGGCGCTCCATCCTGCTGGACGGGCAGCCCCAGCGCGTGAACATCTGCACACGCTGCCTCCGCACGCGCGCCAAGAGCGTCAAGTAGCCTCTAGCCGGTTCTCCGTTCCCGCCCGTTAGAGCGTAAACGGCCTCGCCTTCTGACCGCGCCCTCGGTGGTGTATCAGTTAGGTTCTTGTCATTCCGGCGAAGGCCGGAATCCAGAGAGCGTCTCCCTCTCGCCGGTTTCTGGACACCGGCTTCCGCCGGTGTGACGGATAAAGCCCCCATCCCTGGCACGTCAGACTTCGACACTACCGCGCCCTCCGTTGTCTTGCCGTTTCTCCACCGCCGGTGTAGCATGTGAAGCCATGCGCGTCACACCCTGGTTCGTCGTCATTACCTCCGTGTTCATCACCACGCTGATCACCGCCAACATCATCGCGGTGAAGCTCATCAGCGTGTTCGGCCTCGTCCTTCCGGCGGCCATCATCATCTTCCCCATCAGCTACATATTCGGCGACGTGCTCACCGAGGTGTACGGGTACTCGCGGGCGCGCATAGTCATCTGGCTGGGGTTCTTCTGCAACCTGCTGGCGGTAGCGGGCATCATGGTCGGCCAGGTATTGCCCCCGGCGAGCTTCTGGGCGGACGCCCAGCCCGCCTACGAGCGCATCCTGGGCTACGCCCCGCGACTGCTGCTCGCGTCCTTCCTCGGCTACCTGGTCGGCTCCTTCGCCAACTCCATGGTCATGGCCAAGATGAAGGTCTGGACCAGGGGACGTTTCCTGTGGACGCGGACCATCGGCTCCACGCTGGTCGGCGAGGGCCTGGACACGCTGGTATTCATCACCGTGGCGTTCTCCGGCGTCCTCCCCGGCGCGCAGATGGCGACCACCATCGTCACCCACTGGCTGCTGAAATCCGTGTACGAGGCGGCGGTCACTCCCCTGACCTACGTCGTCGTCCGAGCGCTGAAGCGGGCCGAGGGGCAGGACGTGTACGACGACAGGACCAACCTCAACCCGCTGGCCGTGTTCGCATCCGGCGGGCGCGGGACTGAATCCCCCTAGCGGCGCGCCGCATCCAACCACCGACAGGGCAGTCAGCCCATAGCACGCAAGGAGTATCTCGTGTCGTTCCTCAACCACTACTCGTTCGCGCTCGCCGGCGCCGTCCTTCTGCTGGGCGTCGGCTACGCGCTCCTGCAGAACGGCGTTCTGCCGTGGAAGGTGGCTGTGCTGGCGGCGCTGACCGCCGCGCTGGTGGCCATCCCGCTGACGCTCCGCACCGCACCAACGGCCCCGGACTCACCCGCCGCCGTGGAGGCGACGCTGCGGAGCGGCCAGCCGACCGTCGTCGAGTTCTACTCGAACTTCTGACTGGTGTGCATGAGGAGCAAGCCCGTCGTGGATGGGCTGGAGCGAGACCTGGCCTCCCATGCGCGCGTGCTGCGCCTGGACATCCTCAGCCCCACGGGCCAGGCGATGGCGCAGTCCCGCAACGTGGAGCTGGTGCCCACGTTTCTGGTCATTGACGGGCGGGGACGCGAGACGGCGCGCTTCAGCGGCCCGGACACGGAGGGCGTCACGCGGGCGGTGCGACAGCTTCCCGCGTCGTAGCGCCGCCATCTTGCCGTAAACGCTGGACAGAGGGGCCGGACTCTTCACAGTTTGGCCCCTCACTCTCCCAAAGCCAGAAAAGCCATGAATGCTGGCGTTGGACCGAGCAAGTGCTTCCCAGTTCGCGCTATATGAGTGGCGGAAACTGCGTGGTGCTGACCGGCTTTCCCATGTACCAAAAACATGATCGCAGTTTAGTTGCAACGGTTGGTTTGGTGTTGCTGACGAAGAGATAACCGGCGTGGGAAGCAGATACCAGACACGCTAGCTCCGCGGGTTTCGCTCTATCCATCCTAGTGGAGTTTGCCTGGAAAAGAGTCCCTAATTTGCTAACCAGTGGTGCAAGGTCTTCATCAGTGCTAACGAGATAGATGGCCATGTCGGCTCCCAGAATGTTGACACGCCTCAGAAATGCTTCAAGCTCCTTGTCAATGACCTCCGACATATCTTCTATGCATTCAATATAACAAAGCCTCGAACCGGATAATGCGATAACATCAAAACTGCCATCGGGGACACCTTTCAACTTGACCCCCCACTCTGCTGGGATCGAGAAGGCCTTCCTCAGAGTTGCAGCTACATCACATGCAAACCTATTCGGCCCGTCACTCCTAGCCTCAAAAACCACCCCTTTTTGTTTCAACAAGGACTCGACAGGCGAACCGAGGAGACGAGACTGTATCTCTTCAGGACTCATTACTTGAGTTGTCTTTCCCATTCTGATGAAAGACTTCCCATAAGACTGATATAGCGTGTTATGCATATCTGGTACTATTTGTGCAGCGAGCACAGTATTGCCCCCACTCTCCACTTGAAACAGGAAGGGAGCCAATGGTGGTTTGGTGTTCTGACGGATCGTGTTAGCAAAAACTTCGATTCCCTTTTTCCCCAGTTGCACCCCACAAATGTGCCCATCATTTGTGACCCCAATGAGCACTGTCCCGCCGACCGCATGCACAAATGCACACAGCGCCTCAATAGCTTGTTTCGTCTCTTTAAGACTTTCCTTGAACTCCAATTGCTGTCCCTCACCTTGCTTGATGAGAGCTAGCAACTCTTCCTGAGTCATTTCATCCCCCACAGACACGTGATTCTAAAAGCAGAGGAGGCCAGACCGTGTGTCCAGCCTCCTCGTATTCGCTCCCTTTTGCCCTACTTCTTGCGGTTCTTGAAATCGTACACGGACGCGGCGGGCGTGCCATCCTTGAACGCGATAGGCCGCGTCGTCGGAATGGTCGGGTCGCCGAAGGTGGGCAGGAACTGCCCGTGCGCGCCCACGGCGCCGATGACCACCACCATGATGTCGTCCGGCTTGTCCGTGATGGACATGAAGGCGTCGTGCACGTCCCAGCCGAACTTCGGCCGGCGCAGTTGGTAGTGCGGCACCTCCAGCCTGTGGAGATCGCCCAGCGAGATGTGCGCGTTGTCGTACATGTACTTCTGCACGTCCGCCCTGCTGTACCCCAGCCGCGAGACGATCTGCGCGTGGCCGGGGTTCATCACCAGCACCGCGGTGCCCGCGTGGAACGCGTTGTTCGTCGCGAAGGCCGACATGGCGTTGGCGGCCACGCTCAGGAAGCTCTCGCCCGTGCCGTCCCATACCACGAAGTTGTGCTCCGCCTGCACGCCGACCACCGTGACGGCGCTGACCTCCTTCTTGAGGCCGCGGCTCACGTGGAGCGGCTCCCAGGGACTCTCCTCCTCATTCTCCCCGGCGCAGAATGTGAACTTGGCGGGATGCCCATGAATGGCCTTGTCCGTCGTGCCCGGCATGCCGCCGCCGATGTTCACCAGCATCAGACGAATCGCCCTGCCGAGGGTGGCGTTGGCCTGCCATCCGGGGCCGAACGCGCCGAAGCTGTAGTTGACTTTCAGCTCGTTGCGCACCGGTCCGTTGACGATGAGCAGGGGCGCCACCGGATTCGTCGTCGCCTGCAGCGCGAAGAGGTTGAACTGCGGGTCGCCGAGCGCTTCGACGGCGGCGACGAGCACCGGCATGTACTCCGGCAGGCAGCCCGCCATCACCGCGTTCACCGCGATCTTTTCCGGAGTCGCCTTGCCCCAGCGGGGCGCCAGCTTGACGATTGTCTCGTCCCGCTTCCGGTCGGTGAACTGGAGCATCTCCTCCACCAGTTCCTCCGTCGGCGGGATGATGGGCAGACCGTCCGTCCATCCGCGCTCGTAGAAAGCAGCGGTGGCCTCCCGCGCGTTGGCCCGTGACTTCACCTTCTCCTGGGTGGGCATCACCCGTGGGCGGGAGAGCTTCTGCTCCACTTCCTCGATATTGTTCTTGGAGCGGAACTCTTCGATAAGCTTCTCCCGGGGCGTGGTCAGGACTCGCACGATCTCGTCAATGAGCTTGTCCGCCGCTTCCTCGATCTGCTTGTCGGAGAGGCCGAACAGCTCGTGCGGGATGGAGACGATGGGCAGCGAGGGGACGCCCATGTGACGGGCCTCGGCGCGGCCCAGGACGTTGAAGCCGGTGGAGCATATGGTGGCCGTGGGCTTGCCCAGCTTCTCGACGGTGGTAGTGTCAACGACAGTCCATGTCGTGCAGCCCCCTCAGATGCCCAGGCCGTCTATGACGAAGTCCGCCTCCTTCGCTATCTCCTCCAGGCCCGGCGCCTTGCTGCTGGAGCGGCGCTTGCGCGCATGCAGCACCTTGGAGAAGTTGTAGCGCTCCAGCAGGCGCTTCTCCACCTGTCCCAGGAAGACATTCGCGCCCTCCTTGCCGTTGTCCACGATGGCGGCCACCTTGCCGTTCAGCGTGGTCAGACGCGGCGCCAGCCCGATGTCAAGCTGGTCTGTCTCCGCGATAGGGTTCATGAGGTCTATAACCTGTGCCTGGGTCTTCAGCTCTCCGGACATGCTTGCCCTCCTTTAGAGCAGGGGGATGATCCAGCCGCGCAGACACGGGACAGACGTCGCCAACGGCTGCGCTGCGGTGATTACGCAGCGGCATTGTAGCTAACACCTTGCGGGAAGTCAATGCGAGCGGCGTTTTCTACCGGACAATTGGCGGGGGAGTATCTGGGGAGTATAATACGCGGGCCAGGCATAATCTCAGACGACTGTGTGGTTTTTCGTTGCTCCTCATGGAAAGACATGACTGTAACTCGGTGTAGCAGGAGAGGTTGACGTGCCGAAGAGGAAGAGGAGCATCAATAGTGGCGGCGGTTTATCCCGCGACGCCACCGTCAGCAAGCGGGCGGAGGACGCTCTGCGAGAGAGCGAGGAGCGGTTCAGAAAAGCGT
>JAUSIH010000030.1 GCA_030648205.1 Dehalococcoidia bacterium
AATACTCCCAGTTCCACTGCGTCGGCGGATTCGGCCCCATGGCCCCATGCTTCCACGCGACCGCGTCGCCAATCTTGGTGACGCCCGCTTCCTCGACCCCACCCTTCACCCACGGGATTGCGCCGAAGGCCAAGCGCGCGCGGTGCCCAAAGTCTCGGTCTTCACTGTAGGCGGGATAAAAGTTTTCGTCGAAATAGCCGATCCGCTCCACCAGGGCGCGCCCTACGACAATGCACTTCCAGCCGACATTCCACGCGCCATCCGCGCGATGGTCCCACGAGCCCAACTCCAGCCCATACGCGTTGACGATCTGGCTCGCGGCCGACAGCATCCTCGCAATTCCCCCTGGCCCAAACCGGATGGACGCGCTCAGGAGCACGGTCCATGTCGCGCCGCGGTGCAGGCCGAGATTCCACGAGGCGGCCACGCCGAGATTCTCGGGATGGGACACGACCTCGGCGCCGGCGGGCAGCTCCATCGAGCGCGTGTCGCCCTCCTTGGAATTGTCCACGATCAGCAGCGGCACCGGAACCGGTCCCATCGAGGCAAGGCACTGTTCCAGGTTAAAGCGGGGCGTGATATGCGGGAGGACGATCTGCCAGTCGGTCATGCGCTGACCTCTAAATTAAATCCCACTACTCGTCTTGCTACACCAGCATGGCCGCGGCGGTGGAGCCGGTCTCGTCTCTCGATCACATGTCGATCGATGCTGACGATGTTTCGGTGGAAGTAGCCATACCATCATGCGATCCAAACACCGAAGCATCCAGAGGCGCCAACGGGGAATCGGCGACTCCGCCAGAAATGCTCGACGAAACAACTCTTGCTTCAATGGGCTCATGCGCTCAAAATCTTCTCTCTCATCCTCAGTCCTGAAAATAGAACCGTCCTTCATAAAGCGCAGTTTTCTTTCTTTTGCTTCGACCTTTGCCTTCGCCTCCCGAATGACATCATCAGCTGTTTTCATTTCTAACCCTCCCTATAGTCAACCCCCTCGGCGTCGGAATATCCACGCGTTCGATCCAGCCAAGCGGCGCGAGGTCCCCGATGACGCTCAGATGGGTAAGCGTGTCATGGACCGCGACCCAGGCGCGAGGGGCCAGCCATGGGCGCAGGCGTTCGAGTTCGTGGCGCCGCGTGCCGAGCTCTGAGTCGGAGAAGAGAAAATCAATCGGCAACGGCGGGATGTACTCGAAACTTGAAACCTGGAGCACGTCGCATTGCCCGATGCCGAGCCCGAGTAGCCCATGCCATGCTAAGAGATCGCGAGCGGCGGCGGCGTAGTCCGAATTGATCTCCAGCGACACCATGCACCCGTACCGATTCCGATCGAGCGCGTCAGCGATGTAGGCCGCCGACCGTCCCAGGTGGGTCCCGGTCTCCAACACGAAGGCTGGTTTTAGCGCGCGGACCAGGGCGGCTAAAACTTCGAGCGCCTCAACTTCGGCGGCATCGGTGTCATAGGCCGAGTAGCGTTCTGGATGAGGACACCACTCAGTCGAGGCGAGTGTAAACTCAGATTCACGGTGGAGTGGAAGGCCAAGATCGAGGCTCATCCCGAGAATCCCCCAGGCGGCGCGCCTATCGGTGGCGCCCCATCGTAGGCAATCCGCATCGGAAACTTCGGATCCTCTCCGCGCCCATTGACGAATCCACAGCGGCGCAGGTTGCCGCCGATCTCCTCGGGCGCGTAGAGCCACAGGCCCCATCGGTCCCAGCCCGCCTTGCCCGCATTTGAGAGCACCCCATGGAGGACATCTTCAATCATCGTCCTGGACTGCTCGCCGAAATAGCGGGGGATGATCTCGCGGTAGAAGTCGGTCTTCGCCAGGTGCGGATTCTGCGACCATTGGATCGTCCGAACCAGTGGCACGCCAGCGATATCGTGTCGCGTGTCCTCCAGGAGCAGCTCCCGGTGCGAGATATACATCTCCGCGTCCCGGTACAGGCGGATGACTTTCACGTCGTCCCGCGTCAGCATCGCCCGTGCGAGTCCTGTAAAATCAATCGGCCCCTCGGGCCACATATCGTGTTCACAGAAGAAGGTCAGGGGCGTGTGAACGAGCTCCAGCGTCCGCCGCATCATCATGCCCTGATGCAGATGTTCGTCGAACACGACCGGCAGACACCCGCGAAAGTCGGGATGCCAGTTACACAGATCAATGAGGCGGCGCGTGTATTCCTCATACACCTCGCGGTAGTGTTGTTGCTCCGCCCGGATGCCATCGACCATGATCAGGATGTCAGCCTCGCGCAGCTCCGGGTAGGCGCGAATCCGGCGGATGGTGTCTTCGATCATGGCGGTGGAGGGATGATCCGGGACAGGTGACGTCGGGAGTAACACCGTCACGCCGATGCCCGAGACGGGAACGGGCTGGCCCGAGAGCACACAGCAGTCCTCGACGAGATCGATCGTGAGTTGGCGCTTGTACCACAGCCACCAGGCCGTGGCGCGATTTGCAGAGTGTTGGAGCCCTTCGGTTCGTCCCTCAACAACCGCATCGACCCATAACCCAGGATTAAAAATGGGATGTATCGTGTTCTCATGCGCGCCGCTATCGCTAATAAGCAGCGGCCAGAAGTCCGACTTAGAACAGGCTGGTAGACAGCCAGCTTCGAGCGCCTCGTAGAGCCGGAAGCTGTCCGGATGCCGATTCCCGCCTGGACAGAATGCAACAGCGGCCCCAGCCATCCGTTGGAGGTAATCGGCGCGCGCGATCCCATGACCGAAACCGTCGGTGACGAGGAGATCACCATCCCTGAAATCCTCATGGTCGAGGTGCGCCACTAACACCTTTCGCTCCTCCGTCTGCGCCTGGCCGATGAACACCCAGTCTTTCCGCTCAGCCAGCGGCAGGCGAGGCACGTCTCGGAGCAGCTCCCGGGTCTCAGGAGGCCAGCCAAGGAGGAGGTTTCGGTCGGCCCGCCTATCCTGCGGATACTGCCGCCAGATTTTCATGCCGGGCCGCCTGAGAGCCTCGGTGTCCCACTGCTGCGACTCGTCCGAGGTGTGAATCAGGAGGACCCATCCTTTCGGGAGTGGGAACGGCTGGCGACCAACACACAGCGATCCCGAGGCGATCACAACGCCCTCGTCGATGGGGCCGTCCACCTCCTCGAAGGTGATCGGCATGGGCCACAGCTCGCCACGAATGGCCGAGGCGATGAGGGCTTGATCCCAACATGGCGCGCGGAGACCGTAGGGCCAGGAGACTGGGATGGGGGTCATGCGCGGCCCTCGCCCTGTGCCACAATCGCCAGCATGGCCTTCACCCGGTGCGTGTACGTGTGATGGGCTTTGACGTGCTCATGGCCTGCGAGGCGGAGGCGCGCGAGGTGTGCATCGTGCTCAAGGCAGTAATCGACCAGGCGCTTCAATTGGCCGAAGTCGCCGAAGGAGTATAAGACGACGTGCTCCCGATCAACCAGGTGGTCGATCCCAACGATATGCGGCGCGATCAGAAACCCTCCCCGGCCTGGCGTTTCAAAAAATCTGTCGCTCGTATAATGCGTCTGCGTGAACCCAGGACAGCAGCTATCGCCGACGACGACCTTCGCGCTCGCGTAGAGCTGGTTGAGGCGATGCCCGCGCATCCCGCTTGCATGATCATAGTGCGTGAACCGTGACCAGTAGGTCGTCCGCAACCAGTCGATCAGCTCGCGGCGGTACGGCCATTCAGGGTGATAGCCATAGGAGCCCACGAAGATCACGTCCTGGGCCAACCCAGGAACCGGCTCCGCGAGATAACATTCTGGCTCGAACACCGCAGGAGGGATCCAGAAATGGTTGATCCCCTTCGCGGCGAATATCTCATCATGCCCGCCATCGGGACTGAACACGTAGTCGGTGCGAAACCACGGATCGGTGTCGAGCAATGGCGCTCTGGACAAGCCCACGAAAAGATCGAGCGTGTGGGAGACGGTCGGAATCCTAAGCGCCTTGATGGCGTCGAGCGCGCGGAACCCTCCAGGGAAATCCACATGCCATGTCGCGGTCCACCAAAACAGATCGGCGCTCTCGCAGAGACGTGGGACATCCGCCCACGGCACAGTGTCCTCCTGAATCCGCAAGACCTGATGGCCGAGTAATTCCATCGTCGCGGAGACGTGCGACTCGGTGGAGAACGGTTCTCCTGCGGCGGTGCGGGGTCGGAAGTTGCCACGGAATGCTATGCGCATCGTCTTTATGCCTCTGGCTTGTCAGGCTGCCATTCCTCATGGTCTGTGAAGTGCTGTTGCGCCAGCGTTTTCAGTTCTTGCAACCGTCCAAGCAGATCATCGAGCTCACAGATATGCAGGACATCACAATCGCCCTCCCTTCGACTCGGGTCAGTGAAGGGAAGATTAAAATAGCGCGCGAAGTCAATGCAGCCGTCCCATTTCACGGTAGCGTGATACCAACCCTCTGGATCATTCAGCTCCAGCCAGTGAGGCCCTGTCTTGTCTCGGTTGATGGTCCACAACGAATCTGCGCTCATCTCGGTATCCATCCGTCTCGCACCAGCACCGGCGCCCCTACGGAGCGGCATGTGCCCTTGTGCGTCCAGATCCGCTCGAACGGCGCCTCACGCGCACAGCGGCCACACCCATGGTGACACAGGCCCCACGGATCCAGCGGTTGCCCGTGCTCCGCACAGTGGTCCGCAATGGACAGCGGCCATGCGCTCATTCGTTCAACGCCTTCCGCTCGCCACCCGGCAAGGCCCGCTGCGTACTCGCTCGCCGCTCTGCGCCCTGATACCGTTGACAAAACTCCTCACGCAGAAAGGACTCGTTGCGGATGATTTTGTACCGCTCGCAAAAACTCTGCCAGCCGCCCATGCGCGTCAACGCGGACGTAATCGACGGATCTTGAAACTCTGGAACACCGTAATAGCCTGTGCTTGTCCAGGCGGCGATGACATCGGACCACGCTTCCAACGCCTGCTCCTCTGGCGCCCCGTCGAGAAGGCTGATCAGGTCCGCTGGCTTTGGGAACCAGCGGCCTCGCTCAGGCTGCACCACATGGGCACGCATGGCAGCGACAACGGACGCAATCTCATAGCCCTGTAATGCCTCGAAGTAGAGAGCCTGGAGGGATTCAGTCATCGGTTTGTCGTACAGCTCAGACAGGCGCGTGAGTTCCTTGGTGAAGCGGTCGAGGTCATCTGCCGTCACGTCTGCTCCTCCTCTGCGCGTAGCCTTGCCTTGAGACGTTCCCCTGCGGCCATCGTCGCTTGTGCCGCCGTGGAGATCGGCAACATCGGCTCAATCTTGTCCTTCCATCGCCCCTCGGTGAGAAACTTCGCCGGGTAGGGGATAAATTTTCCCGCCTCCTCCTGCCAGGCGGCAGAGTGTTTGTAAGCTTCGACGGCCTGAAAAATCTTCTCGTGTTCGCTCACTGGAATTTTCTTCCAGGCTTTCTTGACGCTCTCCTCGGCTTTCCAGATGGGATAGCATGCTTGGAACCTCCCAAAGCCGTTGAGGTCGGGTTTCAGACTGACTCCCTTTTCTCCCACACCCTCTTTTCCCTCTTCTAAAGAACTAGCACTAACAGAAGCAGTAGCAGTAACAGGAAGGTATCGGATAGTCTTTCCGAAAGCCTCTAGGAAAGACTCTGACTTATCTTTCGTATAGTCTATAAGGAAGTCTTTAAGATGTTGATATGCCTCATCTTTTAGTGTACACTGCGGTAGCTCATCCCAGTGTTTGCCCCACCCAATAATGACCTTTGGGTTCTCTGGTAGGTTGTGTTTGATGGCGTTCGGAATGAAGACCAACCCGGCTTCCCAGTCCACTTTTACCATGCCCTTAGAAAAGACTTCCGCAAAGACTTTCCTATAGTCTTTCACTGCCCAGCCGAGGTCTTTGGCTAACCCCTCGGCGTAGGCGTGATACACTCCTGG
>JAUSIH010000031.1 GCA_030648205.1 Dehalococcoidia bacterium
CCAGAATATCCTCGACGCGCTGCTTCCAGTCCCTATGCGGCACGAATCGCTTCCCTCAGGATGTGGCTCCGCATGCGCTGCTTCAGGGCGTCCGGCGTGACCAGGTCCACCCGTCGCCCGAGCAAGCCTTCCAGGTACTGCTGAAGACGAATGAATGTGAAGAGACCAACAGGCCGCTCGAACTCCACTAGGATGTCCACGTCGCTGTCCGGCCCGGCCTCATCGCGGGCGAACGAGCCGAAAAGCGCGAGGGAGCCCACGTCGAAGCGCTTGAGTTCCACGCGGTGCGTCATCAGGATCGTCAGCGCCTCATCGCGTCTCATGGCCTCTCTCCCAACACAGCCTCAAGTGAATCGCCTGCTTGTGCAACGCGCTCTCGGAACAAGACCCGCGACGATTATAACACGGCCTTCGCTATGGCTTGTCCCTTGAAGTAGCGGCGGCGGACGGGGAGGGGGACCGAGGGGGTGAGGTCAGACGCCTATCTGCTCCGCAACTGTGGGAACAGCACCACCTCGCGGATGGACTCCTGGCCCAGCAGCAGCATCACGAGCCGGTCCACGCCCATGCCCAGCCCGCCCGTCGGCGGCATGCCGTGCTCTATCGCAACCAGGAAGTCCTCGTCCAGCCGGTCCGTCTCCTCGTCGCCCTGCTCCCGACGCAGCCGCTCCTGCTCCTCGAACCGCGCGCGCTGGTCAACGGGGTCGTTTAATTCCGTGAACGCGTTCGCCATCTCCCGCTTCGCGATGAACGCCTCGAAGCGCTCCACGTAGCGCGGGTCATCCGGCTTCCGCTTCGCCAGCGGCGACATCTCCACCGGATAGTCAACGAGGAACGTGGGCTGGACGAGCGTCGGCTCCACGTACTCGGAGAGCAGCTTGTCCACGAGCCGCCCCCAGCTTGTCGCCGTGCCGACTGCGGTGACGCCGCGACGGGTCGCCTCGGCGGCGAGCGAGGCCAGGTCCGCGTGCTTCTCGATGTCAATGCCGCTGCGATCGTGGAGCGTCTGCCGCAGCGGCAGACGCGGCCACGGCGGCGCAAGCTCCAGCGTGTGCTCGCCCACCTTGACCTGCGTCGTCCCCAGCACCTCTTGCGCGATGGCGCTGACCATCTCCTCCACCAGCCGCATCATGTCGTTGTAGTCGGCGTAGGCCTGATAGCACTCCATGAGCGTGAACTCCGGGTTGTGCATCAGGTCAATGCCCTCGTTGCGGAACACCCGCCCTATCTCGAAGACGCTGTCCAGGCCGCCCACCACGAGCCGCTTCAGGTGCAGCTCCAGCGCAATGCGCAGGTACAGGTCGCGGTCGAGGGCGTTGTGGTGCGTGAGGAAGGGCCGGGCGTTGGCGCCCGCGGCGACGGACAGCAGGATGGGCGTCTCCACCTCCAGGAAGCCCTTGCCCTCCAGGAAGCGGCGCATGGCGGAGACGATGGCCGAGCGGGTGCGGAAGATGCGCCGAACCTCGTCGCTGGCGATGAGGTCAAGATAGCGCTGCCGATAGCGCGTCTCCGTATCCTTGAGGCCGTGCCACTTCTCCGGCAGCGAGAGCAGCGACTTGGTCAGGATGGTGAGGCCGGACGCTTCGACGGTGATCTCCCCGGCGCGCGTGCGGAACAGCGTGCCCTGCACGCCCAGGAAGTCGCCCAGGTCGAGGTCGTCAACGAGGCCGAACGCCTGCTCGTTGATCTTGTCTTTGCGAAGGTACGCCTGGATGCGTCCGGAGCCGTCGCGCACGTCAAGGAAGATGGCCTTGCCCATGCGGCGCATGGCGGTCACCCGCCCCGCGACGCTGACCCGTGGCGCGGACGCGCCCGCGGAGGCTGATTTCTCGTGCTGCGCGAAGAGGGCGAGCGCCTCCTGGGCCGTGTGCGTGCGGGCGTACCGGGGAGGATAGGGGTCAATGCCGCGGCTTCGAATGCGCTCCAGCTTGGTGAGGCGCTGCTGAAATATCTCGTCGCCGCGCTCTGGCATAGGACGAACGCCCGCCTACGCGACTTCGATGATCTTGAGGCGGCGCTTGCCGGCCGGAGCGGTGACCTCCACCACGTCGCCCACGCGCTTGCCCAGCAGGGCGCGGCCCACCGGGCTCTCGTTGGAGATGCGGCCGTGGTGCGGGTCGGCCTCCGCGCTGCCGACGATGGTGTACTCTTCGTGCCCGCCGTCCGGGGCCTCGACCTTGACGCGCGAGCCCAACCGGATGGTGGTGGTGGCGCCCTCGTGGATGACCTTCGCGTTCTTGAGCATGAGGTCCAGCTCGCGGATGCGGCCTTCCACGAACGCCTGCTCGTTCTTGACGTCCTCGTACTCGGCGTTGTTCTCCGTGCCGCCCATCTCCTTGGCGCGCTGGATGCGCTCGATGACGTACGGACGCCGCTCGTTCAAGAGGTGAGCCATCTCCTCTTCGAGCTTCTTGAGGCCATCAGGGGTCAAATAGACAGGCTTCTGCACCATGGCGAGCCTCCAGCAGGGGCAAAAAAAGAGGGGCCGAGAGCAACGTGACTTCCTCTCGGCGCCTGTATTATACGGCAGGACAACACGGGTGTAAAGGGAGTATACACTCAAAACCGTGACGCCTTCAAACGGGGGGGGCTCCGGTCGGCGGGGAAAATCAAAAAAAGTCCCGCGACAAAACCCTTGACAAGCCCTGGACGAACGCGTAGCATGAACAATGCTGTCTCGAGGGGGACTCCCCGACGGAACCGCTCGAGCGTGCACCTTAACAACGGAAGAGTGGAAGGAAGGTAAGGTAAACCCTATCTTACTGAGAGTTCGATCCTGGCTCAGGACGAACGCTGGCGGCGTGCCTTATGCATGCAAGTCGAGCGGACCAGGGGGCAACTTCTGGTCAGCGGCGAACGGCTGAGTAACCCATATGTGACTTACCCTCCAGAGGGGGACAACCCTGGGAAACTGGGGCTAATACCGCATGATGTTCCGGGATTACGGTCCCGGCACCAAAGCCGCAAGGCGCTGGGGGCGAGGCGTATGACCTATCAGCTAGTTGGCGGGGTAACGGCCCACCAAGGCGATGACGGGTAGCTGGTCTGAGAGGACGACCAGCCAGATGGGGACTGAGACACGGCCCCAACTCCTACGGGAGGCAGCAGCAGGGAATATTGCACAATGGGCGAAAGCCTGATGCAGCGACACCGCGTGAAGGATGAAGGTCTTAGGATTGTAAACTTCTGTTAAGTGGGAAAAAAGACTCGTTCCAAATAAGAACGAGGGATGA
>JAUSIH010000032.1 GCA_030648205.1 Dehalococcoidia bacterium
TTCCCTCGGTTAGTTCAGTACCTCTGCGATTTTGTGCCAAACCTTACCTAATCACCAAAACCAATGAGCAGAACTGACAGAATTCCTATGAGCGAGGAGCCCGTCTCGGAGGATTCCAAGCTGGCGCTCATAGGCCCCAAACGAGCAGAACACACAGTTGGTATTCGCCCCCGTGCCGAGAGGCTCGCACGGAAGCAGGCAAGCAGAGCGGCGGACGTGAGCGCCCCGCCTTGCGGGGCGGAAAGGAGGACTGCAGCTCATGGGACACAAGCCGAAGCTCCGGCTCACGGAGATGCTCCCCCGGCCCGCCGCAGCGCGCGCGCACGGCGAGGAGATCGCCGACTTCCACCCGGTGAGCGACCGCGTCGAGCGCCGCAGCCCTCGGCAACGGGGCCGCAACGGCAAGCTCTACGTCGTGGACATCACCGGCGTGAGGGCGCCGGTCGAGGTCCGGGATGAGGAGACGTCCGGCCTCCTCCAGTTCAAGGAGAACGCGGCGAAGCTCGCGACGGCCGCTGAGATCAACGACCGCTTCTTCCGCATCCGCGCCACGGCCTTCCTGAGCGACGAGGGGCGCAAGGAGCGCCTGGGGATCCTGCGCGCCCGCTGGAAGGAGCTGTACGGAGACGCGATGTTCGTGGTCGACCCGTGGCCCTCGAAGCGGAAGCTGACAGATAGAAGATAGGAAGTGAGAGCGTGAGAGACCACATCGATATCGGGTCCTCCCCGTGTGACGCCGCAGCGCGCGCGCACGGCGAGGAATGCGTCCAGGTCTCCAGGACGGAAGATTACCTGGACCGCATGCGCGTGGAGTGCCGGCGTTTCCTGGCCCTCATTCGCGTCAAGCTCGGGCCGGAGCCGGAAGGCGCCCACCTGGCCATCAAGTCCAATCCCCACGACTTCGGGACGTACCTCGAGGTCGTCTGCCACTTCGACGACGAGAACGAAGAGGCGAGAGAGTACGCCTACAAGTGTGAGAGCGATGGGCCCAAGACGTGGGACGACGACGGCCGGCGCGAGCAGACGATCAAGGCCATGAGCAAGTCGCCCAATCCCACGGAGGTTCTTGATGCCGCTACGAAGAGGCGCGAGGCTGCCCTGGCGGCCGCCATCACGCATGACGGCTTTGTGCTGTTCCTGGAGCAAGCGAAGGCGCAACAGGCCGCCCAGGAAGAGGTGATTCATGCCAGGACGTAGGCCGTGTCCCGTGCCCACGGGAAAGAAGACCTTGCGCCGGCTGCCGCCCAGGACTGGTGGAACAAGTAGGACCGTAGGAGCACACATGGCAACGGAAGACCGCGCCGCGCAGCTCCTGGAACAATGGCAGCCCCTCATAGGGACCATCGCCCGGGACCAGGCCCGGGGGGATGCGGAGGCGGAGGACCTGGCCCAGGAGATCTCCCTGACCATCTGGCAGAAGCTCCGGAGCCGCCCCGACGCCCCGCGGGAGTACCTGTCGATGGTCGCCAAGTACACGGCCATCAAGTACCGGGTGCGCGGGGTCTCCATCCATCGCCAGTTCACTCAGGCGAAGGTGGGGAGGGTATGGGAGCAGGTCCGGCCCGATGGGGACCCGAAGCTGTGGGAGCTGCTGGACATGGCCCTGCGCAGGCGAAACGGCGGCCCGTCGTCGCCCGTGGAGGACCTGGTGGTGGCCCTGGACCTGTACGACCGGCTGCGGAGCGTCCTCGCCCCCCGGGAGGGGGCGTTCCTTGGCCTCCGGCTCCAGGGGGTGGCCCAGGGCGTCATGAGAGGGATGCGCCATCTGCTGGACGGCCAGGGCGTCGTAGAGGACGCCGCGTAGGAAGGGGCGGGGCTGCACCCCTGGCTTGCACCTGGTTTTGCACCCCGTTGTGCGGGTGAGGAAGAGAACCGATGTCTACCGTCACGCATGGTCGTCTCGAGGACTTTGTCGAGTCGCTGCCAAGTACCTGCTGGCCTACTTGGAGGACAAGAGCGGGCCTGTGCTGCTGGAGACGAACGGCCCGAACGCGCCGGGCGTCTGGAGCGTCGCGGGGCAGCCTCGGGTGGTCCTGATGCCCATGTTTGTGCAGGAGGACGCACCGCCCGTCCCGTCCCCCGAAGCGTCCCCTACCAACCATGACGTAACGGAGGCGTCCGAGGAATCCGAAAACGGCGAAAGCGCGACGCTGAGGGAGGAGGGCGAATCCGAGATTCCAGAGTGAGCTGCGGTCATTAGCCAGGAGCGTCCGTCCACAAGCGCCCGATTATCGCCTTCCGCGCCTGGTCGCGCGCCTTGTCAAACGCCTGGCGAATCCCCGCAAGCTGGTCGCTCTTTTCCGCGCTCCAGTTCTCCGGTTTGAAGGCCCTGTCGTGCGCGAGGAGCCTATAGGCCACTGCCTGCGCCCGGCATTCCTCCAGCATGGCTGTCAGACCGGGGACCGCACGTAGCAGCAGGTCGTAGGAGGGATGCGTCTCGAAGGAGAAGCGCGCGGCCCAGCGCTGGTTTTCGCCGTCCTGCACAGTGAGCAGGGACTGGACAGCTTGGAGACCCTTGGCGTCTGTCGCAACGGGGCCGAGAGCCTCCAGGCGCACGCGCGCCAGGTCCGACAGGAGACGTTCCGCCCACTGGCGGAGCTGCGGCAGGTTGTCGTTCAGCCATCGCTCCCCTGGCGCGGCGCTGGCCGCTTCCTGGCCCAGGACCCAGTCGAGCTTCCTCTCGCGGGCGAGGTCGCGCACCTTGCGCGCAAGGCCCTTTGAGACCCCTAAGAACCCTTTGCCCCTTCACTCACGGTCCAGATACCGCGGCCATCCTTGAAGTGACGAACAAGGGCTGTCAGCCTCTCCCGCGAATCCCGAACGGGGTCCAGCCGGAGCAGGCGGAGCGTCTTGTGCTCCTGCAATGTCCAGGGGTTGTTTGTCATTCCTTGCCCCGTGTACGGAAGCGACCGGTTTCGACCGGTTTCGACCCAACTGGCCGTGTACGCGCTGATTATCATAACGTGGGGCCATGGAAAGCGCCACAGGCGACGTTGGGACCCGTGCCCGCAAGACATCCCCCGCCCCCACGCGAGGGCGGCGCTCCTGTGGCTCCCTCCTGCCGGTACCCGCGCCCGCACCCCCAACGGAGCCCGATAACCATCTGACGGCTATCCTGACCGATATTGTACGCTCCGCCTTGGCGTGGGAGCAGGAGCACGGGCAACGGCCGCCTCTGGAGATTCGAAGGATACGTGATTCGGGACGATGCCGCCTTGACAATCGCGTCTGATGACCTACACTGGGCCTAAAAGCGCCGTAGGCCGCCACCACGCTTAGTCGGAGGGAAAACCCATGACAACTGCCAGCCTGAACCAAAAGACCCCCCACCGAGTTCTCGGCTTCGAAGACCTCAAAGGTCTGCGCGCACGCGGCTACATACGGGACAGCACACTCGACCAGCGTGACGGCGCTGGGCCCGAGATTCAACGGCGGAATGAAGAGCGCTTCGCCCAAAGCTATGGACTGGTACTCCACGGGCGGTGGTATACCGAGTTCGTGTCGGGCCGCAGCATGGGCAAGCGGCGGGAGTTCCAGCAGGTGCTCGAAGATGCGCGGCTTGACCTCTTTGACGTCCTTCTCGTGGACCACACGTCCCGCTTCGGACGTAATCAGGCGGAGTGCATCCGCCACAAGGAGGAACTCCAGCGCCTGGGCAAGATTGTGGTCTTCGTCAGTCAAGGAATCATCTCCGGCAGCGACCGGGACTTCCTGGCGGAGCGCATCAACGAGACCCTGGACGAACAATACAGTCGGAACCTATCCCGCTACGTCGCGGCGGGTCTGGCGGAAAAGGCCAGGCAGGGCATCGCCAACGGCGTCCCGCCCCTGGGTTACCAGAGTGAGAAGCTGGACAACGGAAAGCGGGAAAGGAAGGTGCCCGATTCGCAGACCATGCCAATTCTGCTAGAGCTCCTGCATTGCTACGCTTCCAGGCGCTACTCCTACCAATCCCTGGCCGACTATCTCAATGCGAAGGGCTATCAGACACGCAACGGGCGGCCCTTCACCGTCGGCTCCGTCGAGCAGGTGCTGGAGAACAGGTTTTACGCGGGCAAAGCGGTCTATCACCCCGGCAAGCCGGACGAAGAGGTGCGGGACGGCTCCCACGACGTGCCCGCCGAGGTCAAGGACCTCTGGCTCCAGTGCCAGGAGGCGAAGCGGCAGAAGACACGTCCCGGCCAACACAGCCATCGGGCGGAGACCCGCATCTACCCGCTCACCGGCGTGCTGGTGTGCGATCTTTGCGACAAGCCCTATCACGGAGAGGCGGTGCAGCACCCGAGCGGTCGTCTGTCCCGCAGGATGTATCACTACCTCCGCCGCTGCGACGTGCGCCCGCGCTCCACGGATGCGGACACCGTCGAGCAGACCTTCGGCCAGGATGTGCTCACTCACCTCCACCTCGACGACGGCTGGCGCTCCGCCGTCCTGAAGGCTTTGGCGCAGGAGGGCGCGACGCCGGACACCACGCTGGAGATGAAGCGCATCGAGGGCGCGCTGGCCAACCTGCGAAAGCAGCACCTGTGGGGCGCCGTGGCGGACGACGAGTTCCGACGGACATTTGAAGCCCTGGACCGCCAGCGGCGGGCATTAGAGGCGCAACGGCAGCCCGTCCCTACACCGAACCTGGACCGCGCGGCGGCGCTCCTGCAGGATATGCCCGCTCTGTGGACACATCCTGGGGTGAGCGATGTCCAGCGCCGAGAGTTGGCGCGGGAGGTCTTTGAGGAGGTCAGGCTGCGGGGCCGTCAGATAACAGCGGTACAGCCCAAGCCGACGTACGCTCCCCTCTTTGCCTACGCTGTCTTGAGAGGCAGCGATATGAGTGGTGTCGGGGCGAGTGGACTTCAGGCGACGCTTCTCAGCCACTCCGTTGTGTCGTCTGCGAAAAAACAGCGATCGCCGATGGCAAGGAACGCTTCCCATAACAGTCGGTGGAGTGGAATTCACCCTGCGGCGTATGATAGAGAGCGGGCATGCTGTGGTGATTATGCCGTTGGTCCCAGAAAAGGTCTGTGACGACGCGGCAAGTTGATTCGCAAAGCTAACGACAGATGGTCATTGGGCCTTGTTTTTGCCAGAATGTGGGGTGTGTCCACCCCCATTTGACTTAATGTATGGACTGGACACATGGTGGACGGGTGTTCGGAGACATGGTGAACACATTATGCATCGTCGGGCGGGCTCCGCAAGTCAATTTGCGCAATGGTACGGGTGGCGAAGACCACGTCCCAGGTGCCATCCGTCGCCGTGG
>JAUSIH010000033.1 GCA_030648205.1 Dehalococcoidia bacterium
CATCCACTGGCAGTTCACTGCAAAGGATGCACGCCACCGACTTCGCCATCTTTACCCTTCAATTTCAGCGTGACTGAGTACTAGCGCGGGTTCCAGTATTCTCCCCGTAGTCTCCAGCTTATCCATCGTATCGCCCCATACAGTCTCAAACGTGCTGTTGTAGGGTCGAACGATTACACCTTTGGGAAGAGGATGGAGAGCAATTCGACTCAATAGGTGATCGTAACGGTCTTTGCGTTCCTCAATGAGGTATCATCAAAAAGTGTGTAAATGAGTGAAGGCGGCGAGTATCCTTCCTGCTAGCAAGCAACACGAGGAAGGAGGAACTCACCGCTGTGGGAAAGCTAAGCACGGAAAGCCAAGGCGCGTCAAGGGTCACCTGGGACCACTTGGAGGAATGGGTGCGTGAGAAGGTACAGGAGTTGATGCAAGCCCTGCTGGAGGAGGAGGTCACCGAGCTGTTGGGACGCGGCAAATCAGCGCGGCGCCAGGCAGTGGATCCCGACGAGTCGGGCCCAGGCTACCGCAATAGCTATGGCAAAGAGCGGAGGCTGACCTTGAGCTGCGGCGCCATCAAGGTGCGCCGGCCCAGAGTCAGGGGCCTGGAACAGCGCTTTGAGAGCCGGGTGCTGCTCCTCTCCGCCCGGCGCACCCGGGAAGTGGACCAGCTTATCCCGGAGCTTTACCTGCACGGTCTGGCCGCCGGGGACTTCGACCTGGCGCTGCGGGGCCTCCTTGGGGAAGATGCCCCGATATCCGCCAGTACGGTGGCCCGCCTCAAGGAGAAGTGGCAGGGGGAATTGAAGGAGTGGAAGGGAAGGAGCCTGGCTGAGCTGGAGGTGGCCTATCTGTGGGTGGACGGGGTGTACGTGAAGGCCGGGCTGGAAAAGGAGAAGGCAGTCCTGCTGGTGGTGCTGGGGGGACTGAGCGATGGGCGGAAGGTGCTCCTTGCCCTGGAGTCCGGCTATCGGGAGTCCACCGAGAGTTGGCTGGGGGTGCTCAGAGACCTGAAAGGCCGGGGGATGGACCGCCCCAAGTTGGTGGTAGGTGATGGGAACTTAGGGCTGTGGGGGGCCTTGGGGCAAGTATTCCCAGAAGCTTGTGAGCAACGGTGCTGGAACCACAAGATGGTCAATGTGCTGGATAAGCTGCCCAAGAAGGTGCAGTGGGAAGCTAAAGGACAGCTCCAGAAGGTCGCCTATGCTCCAACCCTGGCCCAGGCAGAACAGGGGCGGAAGCAGTTTGTCCAGTGGTGTGCTAAGGGGGACTATAAAGGGGCGGCCGCAACCCTGGAGCGGGACTGGGGGAAAATGGTCAGCTTCTACCAGTTCCCCAAAGACCACTGGAGGCGCCTGAGGACCACCAACCCCATCGAGTCGCCCTTTGCCACCCTGCGGCTAAGGACGGATGCCGCCAAGTGGTTCAAGAAGGTGGAGAACGCTACGGCAGTGATCTTCAAGATGCTGTTGCTGGCGGAGGGCCGGTTCCGCAGGCTTAATGCCCCGGAGCGGATGAAGCAGGTCTACTTGGGGGCCCAGTTCCAGGGCGGGATCGAGGTCAAACAGGAAGTGCTACAGGAGCTCGCTGCCTGAACACGTTTACACACCTACTGACGGAACCTCAAAAATAGTTCCGTCAGTACAAAGCCTTGACATCAACGGATGGCAGTGGTAGTTTTGCGTACGCACCGTATTATGGCATGCAAAATGTTCGATGGTGTCCTTTGCCGCACTCTTGCGCTACCGAAGACTGAATCAGCCTGGCTGCGGTTCTCAGTACCACGGTGCCAGGACGCGGCAAATGTACTCGTCGAAACGACCATCATGGGATAGGGCAAGGCGTGGCGGAATGACTATAATGGCGGCAGACCCCACAGCCCATTGGGCGGCCTGACACCCCAGGAATTCGCGGAAGGTATCGGCCTTGACGCGCCGTAAGGCAGGTTGATAGTATGATGCCGACACACGATCCGCACAAAAGATACTGTTCGCCCGACCGCTTGCGGCGGTCGAACACGCGGATGCAGCAGCCGCCCCGTTAAGGGGCGTTACGTCTCATCGCATAACAGGGAATTCAGAAGATGGATACCAGAAAAGCAATATCGCGAATCGCTGCGTATAGTTTTACCGGTGCTCTACTCTTTTATGTGCTCGTTCACGACCAGCTACTAGCACAGGTTACTACAAATCCATGGTGGGCCAAACTAATTGTTGAGTTCCTTGCCGCCCTAAGCGTTTACTCCATTGCCTTTTCGGTCCTTTTTTCGCTCTATGCAAGATACTTTTTTAGGATATTTGACCGGCGCCTCATGATGGACGGAGATTGGTACCAAATTTTCGCGATAAATGAATGCGATTCCTCGCTTGAAGCTATCAGGCACGGCCCTTGTAGGGTTGTTTCGTCTTACGAAGGGGTGACGATATCAGGAGAAAGCTATCGGGCAAACCAAGAGTTTAGTTCAAGCTGGCAATCACAGGTCTCCATAATCATTGGAGACAGATTAACCCTCATGTATGTAACAAACGGTATTAGGAGGAAAAACTCCATTACAAGGGGAACAATGTCCTATCACATCTCCGGTTCGCCTCCGACTAGATTGGTTGGAAGTTTTGCAGATTCGACACCGGCAACACATTCGGGTCCTATTACTCTTTTCAGAGTCAAATCGGAGTATGAAGCACAACTAGTATCTCTGATCAAGTTGGCTAAAGAGAGAAAAAATACGACCTTACTTGCAGAGGCATTGAAAGATGAAAGCTCTTCTATTTAAACTTTCGAAGCGCATTTACCAAACAAGAATACCCTTATCAGTCACACTCATAGGTGTTTCCAACATCCATGTTGGGAATAATTGCTGGATTGATCCCCTCTGCTATCTCAAGAGTGAAGGACCCGACGGAGTATTACGAATTGGGAATAATGTAGCTGTTAAGAGATATTCGCATATTAGCGCAAAAGGCTCCAAGGTTGAAATAAAGGACTTTAGTTATGTGGGATACAACAACTGGATTGGTGGTCAGGGAAATATCACTATTGGAAGAAACTTCATGTCGGGAATGAACGTTGTTATCATCTCATCCAATCATGATTATTACAACATAAACGTACCTTATCATATGGGAGACGAAATCAAAGGAGATATTCTCATTGGAGCAAACGTTTGGATAGGCGCAAATTCAGTAGTTTTGCCTGGCACTTCGATAGGTGATGGAGCAGTTATCGGAGCTGGCTCTATTGTGACACAGGATATTCCACAATATGTGCTCGTAACTGGCAACCCAGCGATGGTGATAAAGCAAATTCACCGAAAGTCGGGAGAGAGTGCCACCTAACCAGCATGTGCACAGACAATACCTGCACGCCGCTCGTCCCGCTGTGAAGAACTACGCGGGGCCGGGGACCCTCTACTCCAATTTGAAGTGGACCAACGTCTGGTTGGACAAATAAGCCGAAGCCATACACCAGGCTACCAGTGTTGCACGAGTAAAGCACACAATAGCCACCCGTGGCGGAACGGTGGCATGGGAAGAAGGAGTTGGTGTCCACCCGTGCTATGGTGCGGGTGATTCACGGGTTTCCTGTCACGCGGCACGCCCATAAACTGCTTACGGAGGATTGATCCCGCATGGAGTACGCGTCTGTCAGCCGCCAGCTAGCCCGTTTCGTTGACAAGCTCTCGTACAAGGACCTTTCCGTTGGCGTCATGGACCGCGTCAAAGGACGCATTCTTCATGGCGTTTGCACTGCGTTCGCCGGTTATGAACACCCTATGGTGCAGGCGGGCAAGCGTCTTATCCTCAACGAAGAGAAAGGTACGCCTGGCAACACCACCATATTAGGAGCGAACGCGAAGGCGTCCAAGCTCGGCGCTGCCTTCGTCAACAGCATGATGTTTTCCTGTCGAAATCAGCACGACTCTTACCGCATGCTCATCCACCCGAGCGCACAGGTGCTCCCTTCCACTTTCGCCGTGGCGGAGAACAATGGCGTGGCGGGTAAGGACGTGCTCGTGGCGCTGGCCGCCGGCTATGAGGTCCTGACGCGTCTCGCCAGCAACGAAGAGTACGTCCTGGACGCCCATGCCCACGGCTTTCGCGCAAGTCCGCTCTTCGGCGTTTTCGGCGCGGCCGCTGCGACGGGGAAGCTCATGGGCCTGAACGAGGACCAACTGCGGGACGCTCTGGGCTTCGCCGCGACGTTCGCCGCGGGCACGGCGGAGGGACCGCGCAGCGGCTCGGGAGAGAGCATGTTCCAGGACGCGCACGCGACGCGCAGCGGCATCATGGCGAGCCTGATGGCCCGGGAGGGCTTCACGACGACCGAACAGGCGATTGAAGGGGAGGCCGGTTTTTACAACGCGTTCACCGGCAAGTACCAATGGGACTATGGCACGGTCGTGGGGGACTTGGGCAAGCGCTTTGAGCTTCTGAACATTACCTCGAAGAGATATCCCTGCGCTGGTTTCAACCAGCTTCCCATTATGCTGATGGCCCGCCTCGTGAAGGAGCACAAGTTCACCCCAGACCAGATCACGCGGATTGACATCGAGATGAGTCCCTATGAGACTCGCTATCCGCACCCGCAGTTCGCCCGCCGCTGGACGGTCGTGGGCTTGATAGAGTACTTCGTCTCCATCGCCGCCGTCGCCGGAGACTTTCCCCAGGCGCGGCCCTGGCAAAACTATATCATTGGCTCCGTGGTCGCCGGAGGGGGCACGGACGCCGCCGCGTCGCAGGACCTGGCGGTATTCAACACCCTCAAGAAAGTGCAGCTTCACTCCAACATCCATCGCCCTATCTATCATCCCAAGATTACCGTCCGGCTCAAGAACGGCAAGGTCATCGAAGGAGAGAGCGATAAGAAGGAGCTCTTCTGGGGAGTCAAGGAGGAGGAGGAACTCGCCATACGGCTCAAGCCGTTGATGGGCATGAGCGAGAAGCAGTTGGGCAGCGTTCAGGGCGCAGTCCGCGGATTTGAAAAACTGAAGGGCGCCGGAGACTTCCTGGGACTGGTCGCAAGGCGGGAAGCTGCCCGGAAGACATAACCTGGGAGCACATCCGTGAAAGCCGTAGTGCACGCTTCCCTCGTCCAGTTCAACCCCCGATGGCTCGACCGGGAGCGCAACGCTGACCGGATGCGCGCCTTCGCGGAGGACGAAGCGCGCGAGGGCGCCGACCTTATCCTGTTCCCGGAGCTTGCCAACATTGGCTACATTCCGCCGCGCCCTCGCGCCTCCGGAGCGACCGCGGAGGAGGTGGACGCCGCCGTCCAGTACGTCCGCGCCGCGGAGACCATACCTGGCCCGACCACCCTGGCTCTGTCCGACGTGGCGGCTCGTTTCCATACCCACATAGTAGTGGGCATAGCGGAGCGCCATCCGACTATTCCGGGCACGCTGTACAACTCGGCGGCGTTGATAGGCCCGTCGGGTATCGTGGGCGTCCATCGCAAGGTGCACCTCGGCAGGGACGAGAAGCAGTACTTTTACGCGGGCAACAGCGCACAGGTCTTTGATACGGATATCGGTCGGCTTGGCCTGCTCATCTGCTATGACAGTCGCTTTCCCGAGATCGTCCGCGCCCAGGCGCTCAAAGGGGCGGAGATCGTCTGCTCTGTCTGGGCCAATCCGCGCATAGGCAACAGCAAGGGGCCGCACCGCTTGCACATGTTCTCCTATGTGCGCGCCCTGGAGAACGCCAACTTCTTCCTCTCTTGCGGACGCGTGGGAGAGGAAGGCGGCGTCCATTTCAGCGGGCACAGCGCGGCCGGATCACCGGGCGGCGAGTTGCTGGCGGCGTCTGATACGGAAGACGAGGAAGTCGTGCGGGTGACGCTTCAGGAGAAAGACTTACTGAAGGCGCGGACCATCTTTCCGTACTTTCGGGACCGCAGGCCGGATGTCTATGGCATCCTGGTGGAGCCTCTCGCGCCCGAAGAGCCTCGACGGGCTGCGGCGGAAGGCGCTGTGTTCCGCCCGCCTACGCGCGGCGAAGGCGTGGGTCCAGGACGTCCCGCAGGGCATCCCCCAGCAGGCTGAACCCAAATACGGTGAGGCTCAGCGCGACGCCGGGAGAGATGGCAATCCACGGTGACGTCTCCAGATGCTGGCGTCCGGCGCCGGAGAGCATGGCCCCCCAGGACGGGGTCGGCGGCGGCGCGCCCACTCCCAGGAAGTTGAGAGTGGCCTCCACCGTAATCGCCCAGCCAATGGCCGCCGTCGCCACGATGATGTAAGGCGCCATGCACTGGGGCAGCACATGGCGGAGCAGGACGCGCGTATTGCTGCACCCGATGGCGCGCGCCGCCTCGATGTACGGGTTCTCCTTCACCGACAGCGCCGCGGAGCGGAGCACCCGTGCGCCACGTGGGATGAGCACCACGGATACAGCGATCACGACGTTGTTCAGGGACGGTCCCAGGACGGCCACTATGGCCAGCGCCAGAATGAGCGTGGGGAACGCCATCACCGTATCAATAATGCGCTGCAGCAAGATGTCAACTTTCTTGCCCATGTAGCCGCTGACAACTCCCACACCTGC
The DNA here is from genome assembly GCA_030648205.1 of Dehalococcoidia bacterium. Taxonomy (NCBI): domain Bacteria; kingdom Bacillati; phylum Chloroflexota; class Dehalococcoidia; species Dehalococcoidia bacterium. The sequence continues at coordinate 6,540 of JAUSIH010000033.1, forward strand.
CCCAATCGTGGTGCCCAGTAACACCGACACAAGCCCCACGTAGAGGGAGAGGCGGGTTCCGTAGAGGACGCGACTGAGCACGTCGCGGCCCAGCTCGTCGGCGCCCAGCCAGAACCGCAGGCTGGGCGGAGCGAAAGACACGCCTCGATGGGTCTCCAGCGGACTGTACGGCGCAATGACCTCCGCGAACACCGCGACCAGGACCATGAGCAGCACGAGCGCGGCGCCAATGACGCCCAGCGGCTGGTCGCGCCAGAACTTGGACGCCATGCCCCAGAAGCCGCGACGCCCTTGCCGGACGGTCGCCGTTCCCCGCGCTAATGCCGACCCTTGCGCGCTCATTTTGGTCCCTGGTCTCCCCGGTCACGCATACCGGATTCGAGGGTCAAGCCATGCATAGCACAGGTCAACAACAAGGTTGATAACCAGGTACGAGAGGGCCATCATCAGGATGATGGCCTGCAGCACGGGATAGTCGCGGGCGCGAATGGACTCCACGATGTAGCTGCCGACGCCCGGCAACACGAAAATCGTCTCCATCACAACGGTGCCCCCCAACAGCACGCCGAACTCAAGCCCCGCAATGGTCACTACCGGCAACAGAGCGTTCTGCAGCGCGTGGCGGACTACTACAAGGCGCTCTTCCAGGCCCTTGGCCCATGCCGTCCTTACGTAGTCCTGACGCAGTACCTCAAGCATCTGAGACCGGGTCATGCGGCTGATGACCGCCCCGTGGTAGAAGGCCAGCATCACGGCGGGCCAGATAAGTTGTGTCAGGTTCTCGACAGGGTTGTTGAACAGTCCCACCAGCTCAATGGGCGGCAGCCAGCGGAAAGAGGTGACCAGCCAGAGGATAAGCAGCGTGGCGGTGAAGAACGTCGGGATGGTCAACCCCGCCACGCTGACGACGCGCAAGAGATAGTCCAGCCATGTATTCTGACGAATGGCGGACACGACGCCCGCGGGCACGGCGATCAGCATCGTCATGATAATAGCGAGGAACGCAAGCTCGACGGTGATGGGCAGGCGCTGGGAAAGCTCCGTAACGACTGTCCGGCTGCTGGCGTACGAAGTCCCCAGATTCAGTTGGACGACGTCCTTCAGCCACGCGACGTACTGGACAAAGAGAGGCTGGTCAAGGCCCAGGTCCGCGCGCAGTTTGGCGAGGGCCTCCGGCGACGCCTGGCCCTCACCGCCCGGGCCCACCAGAATCATGACGGCTACGTCGCCGGGAAGCACCCGCATCAGCGCGAAGATGAGCACCGACGCCGCCATGAGCACGGGAACGAACATCAGGAGCCGGCGGAGGATGTACGCGCGCACGAGCACCTACCTCCAGTCCGGCGGCACAGGCCTGTCCCCGCGGGCGTACCGGCGCCTTACTGGTCCAGCCATGCCCAGTCAAGACGGTGGGAGTTGTACACGTCGTGCGGGAAGTAGCCCTGGACTTCTTTCCACATCCCGACAATGTATTTGCCCGGAGAGACCTCGAATCCCGCCACCTTGTCTATAAGAATGCGTTCGGCTTTCTGCACCAACTCAAGCCGCTTCGGCTGGGACAACTCAGCGGACTGGGCGTCCAGCAGCTTGTCCACCTCTGGGTCGCTGAACTTGCCATAGTTGCGGGAGCCGTTTGTCTTCCAGTAGGGCAGGAGCAGCATGTTGGGGTCGCCAACAGCCTCGGAGATGGAGAGGAAGCCCAGGCCCCAGTCGCGGCGCTCCATGGAATCGTAAAAGGCGGCGTCGTCCATGGGTCGGAGCTGCGCGTCCACACCGATGCGCGCTAGCTGCTGCTGGAGCACCTGGCTTATCTTGATCTCTATTTCAAAGGAGCGCAGGGGCATGACGGTCTTGATGCCGTCCTTGTACCCCGCCTCGGCCAGAAGCCTCTTCGCTTCTGTCAGGTCCGCCGGGGATGGCTTGCGGTAACCGGGCAGCTTCATCAGCTCAGCGCGGGGCATGCCCCATTCGTCCACTGACATGACGCCAATGACCTTGCCCTGTCCTTCCACAGCGGTGTCTATGACTTCCTGGGGGTCCATCGCCAGCGCCAGCGCCTTGCGGACCCGCAGGTCATTGAAGGGAGGTTGCGTGTGATTAATGACAACGCCTTGCCCCCGCGTGGAGAAATAGTAGAAAAGTTTAATGGGGAGTTTCTCTCGATTGATCACTTGCTCTTCGGCGGGCGACAGGCCGCGGCTCCCCTGGCCGGTGATTAAGACGCGCTTGGTCCGGAGCGCCGCGAACTGCGTCGCCGAGTCTCGAATGGTCAGGAACTTCGCCCCGTCCAGGTAAGGCAAGCCCTTGACGAAATAGTCGGGGTTCTTCACCGACTCGGTCACGACGCCGGGCTCGTACTTGATGACCTTGAAAGGTCCTGTGCCAACAGCCTTTGTCTTCAGAGCGCCCGGGTCCTTCTCCAGGATATGCTTGGGCATCAGCTTGAAGAAGCCGCTTGCGATGATGGGGATGAAGGCGGCGTTCACGGACGAGAGGGTGACCTTCAGGGTGTTCGGGTCGGGCGTGTCCATCTTCTGGATGCCTTCGATGGAGCTGGCGCGCGGGCTGGCGATGCCCTTCGGCGGGTTGGCAATGCGGTCCAGCGTGAACTTGGCGTCCTCGGCTGTGAAGGGAACGCCGTCATGCCACTTGACGCCCTTGGCGAAGGTGAAGGTGAACGTCTTGCCGTCCGGAGTGACCTCCCACTTCTCCGCCATGTCCGGCACGATTTGCCAGCTCCCCTGGTAGTCGTACTGCAGCATCTGGTTGTAGGAGCTGCCCGCGATGGAAAGCACCTGCAGGGACGACGCCGAGTGCATGTCTATGTTCTGGATAACGGTCTGGTGATAGCCGGTAAGGACGCCGCCGCGCTTGATCTGCTGGGCCTGCGGCGTCGGCGTGGGCGCCGTCCCTGGCGCCAGGACAGGTGGCGCAACTGGCGCTCTGCCGGGAAGGGGCGTCGGACGCGCCTGCTCTGGGGTGGGTGACGCGGGTGGGGAGGTGACGCCCGCGGCAGGCGCGGGCGCGGAAGGTGGTGGGGGAGCCGCTGGCGCGCACGCTGCCGCAATCAACACGAAGGCTGCTGAGACCGAGATGAGCAGGCGACCAATCGAACGGATCATGGCACTCTCCTTCGGCTCCTTTGGCCAGCTTAGTAATAGGCGCAGGGCACGGCCCCTCCGTCGACAGCGATGGTCTGTCCGGTTATGGCGGACGCTTGCCGGGACGCCAGGAAGACGACCAGCGCCGCTATATCCTCCGGCTGAATAAACCGCCCGATGGGTATGTCTTCCAGCATATGTTTTCGGATGGCGTCCTCGCTTGTCTTCGCCGCCCGCGCTCGCGCTGCAATGTTCAAGCCGAGGCGCTTGGTTGCGGTAGCCCCTGGATGGATTGCGTTGACCGTGACTCCGTATGGCGCGGCTGTTGTGGACAGCACCTTCGTAAAGTTGACCAGCGCAGCGTTGAACGCGCCATTCAATAAAGAGGTGGCCCTGGGCAGGCGCGCCGCCACGCCCGCGATATTGACAATGCGACCCCATCCCTGGGCCTGCATCAGCGGCAGAACAAGGCGGCAGCACCGGACGTAGCCCATGACCTTCACGTCGAAGTATCGACACCAGTCGTCGTCATGCAAGGTCTCAAACGTACCGTACAGAGGGATGGTCGCGTTGTTCACCAGCACAGCCGGAGGGCCAAGCTGGTCCCGAGCGGCCTGTACGTAACGCTCCACATCCTCTGGCTTCGTCACGTCGGCCACCCAGGGCAAGACCTTCGCGCCGGTGCTTTTCGCAATAGCGTCAGCGGCTTCTTCGAGCTTTGACAGAGTGCGTCCACAGATTGCGACCTTCGCGCCCTCCGCAGCGAGAGCGTGCGCCACCGCTCTGCCGATGCCCTCGCCGGCGCCTGTCACCAGGGCAACCTTCCCGTCTAACGCTAGATTCATGCTCATAGTATTTTAGGCTGTTGTTGCACTTTGACTCCGCACTGAAATGGCCGTGGAGAGCGCGCGACCACATGACCCTTGATGCCAAGCCAAGAACGACGCCAGCCAGACGCCCGTACTTGTAGTGACGCCACTATACCCTGCATGTTCGCGGTCGTCAAGGCAGCGGATATCGCTCCCAGACTCCGAATAATGATGGCAAAAGGATTGCTGCTGTCGTTAGCAGTGTATCCGCGTCGCCCAGCCACGCCTCCAGGCCCTGGTTGCAACTTGTTCAGCCGCGCCTGGTCACTGTCAGGGGTTCTCTTGCCCTTGGGTTGATCGTCCGCCATATGCGTAGGGGAAAGGATGACCATTCAACCAGAACGCAAGCCGCTTCGTCCCATGCGACGGCACGGGAACGCCGAGACGTACGAGCCTCAGGAAAGCAGCCGTGCCCGCCCGTGGTTGACAAACGCTTAGATGCCTGCTAAAAGTAACGCAGTAGAGCAGGCATCTAAGAAGAAAGACCGCGGAGGTGCGCCATGGCTTTGCGGGTGGACGTGCGGATTCCTGCGTGTCGGCCAATACCTCAGGTAGTGGATTTCGTACGTCAGTGCGACAGCGCTGGGCTGGACGGCATCGGCCTGCTTGACTCTCAACTGATTGTCCGCGACACCTTTGTCACTATGGGCGTCCTGGCTCGTGAGACTCACCGCATCAAGCTCACCGCGTCCGTCACCAACCCGGTGACCCGCCATCCGTCCGTCCTCGCGTCGGCGATGGCCACCGTCGCGGAACTGGCCCCGGGCCGCGTGGAGTTCGTCCTGGGAACGGGGTACAGCGCGGTACGCACCATAGGACTTCCCCTCGCTACCAGCGCCCATATGCGTGAGACCGTGCTCACTATCCGCCGCCTCTTGCGTGGCGAAAAAGTGCAATGGGGCGGCTCCACAAGCCATCTCGCCTTTGCCCCCTCATTCCCTGTCCCGGTGTACATAGCGGCTACAAGCCCTCGCATGATTGAAGTCGCTGCGGAAGTGGCCGACGGCGTGCTCTTGCATATTGGGATGAGTCCCGGCATCCTGGCCACGGCGTACCACCATATCGAGGAGGGCGCGCGCCGTGCCAAACGCAACCCTGCTGACCTGCACGTGGCGGTCTGTCTGCGCACGGCCCTGGCGACAGACGAAAAAGTTGCCCTGGAGCAAAGCCGTCCTGTCTGCGCCAACTGGGTGCTGGAGAAGCATCGGGCGCGCTGGCTCAAGGCCGGAGGTCTCCGTATACCGGAGTTCGCCGAAATCCCGCCAGAGGTGCGCGCCATTTATCCCGACCTGTCGCATCCCGAGGACCCCGTGGCTGCCCGCAAGGCTACATCCTTTCTCAGCGACGACTTGCTGCGGTCTGTCTGCAACGTTCTGGGCGTGCTGGGCCCTCATGAGGCCCTGTTCCGTAAACTTAAGGAGGCCGAAGAGTGGGGTGTCCGCCATGCTTATCTGATGACGTCAGCCACCTACGACTTTCCTCACGAGGTGCTGGAGGCGTTCAAACGCCGGGCCCCGGCAACGTAGCCTCCGTCGTCTCCTGTGAGTCGCATGGCTAAGCGCGAGGAAAACAAGCGTATGGGTTTAGACGGGCTGAAAGAGAAGGTAGCTATCGTCACCGGCGGTGGCCGGGGCATAGGCCGGGAGATAGCGCTGCGCCTCGCGGCGGAAAAGGCGTGCGTGGTCCTTTCCGCGCGCACACGCAAGGAGATTGAATCAGTAGCAGGCGAGATACGCGCTGCCGGCGGCGTGGCCCTGGCGGCGCCCGCGGACGTGGGCTATGGCAAAGAGGTGGATGCGCTGTTTCGGCAGGCCGTCTCCACATTCGGTAAGGTGGACATCCTGGTCAACAATGCAGGAGCCTACCCTATTGGTCCGGTCGCGGACTTCCTGGAAGACGCATGGGACGCGGCAATGCGGGTGAACCTGAAGTCCTTTTATCTCTGCTCCCGGGCCGCCCTCACCATCGGGAAGATGCTAGAGCGTCGGAGCGGACATATCATCAACATAGCGTCCATCATGGTCCGCCGCGAGGCCCCCAATCTGGCCGTCCACGCTTCCTTTAAGCACGGCGTCCTCGGCTTCTCGGAATCTCTGCGCCGCGAGGTGTCGCCCGCCGGCGTTCGCGTGTCGCTCGTGTGCCCCGGCCCCGTAGACACGGCGCTATTGCGCTCCGCGGAGGCCCGGGAGATGGTGCAGCGGCGCGAGCGCTGGATTATGCCCGGAGACGTGGCCGACCTGGTCTTGCACGTTGCCACGCTGCCGGAAAACATCAATATCAGCGAGGTCCATGTCATGGGGACGTGAGCCGCATTTCCGGAGAGGCGCCGAGAAAACCTCCCCGCCTTGACGGGCATCGTTTTCCGGCGCTAGACTGATGCTGGTTTCGTCGAGATAACCCCCCGGCGGTTTTCAGAGCGACCTCCACCACCCTTCGACGAGCACCAGGAAGGCGACATGACGTACGAAACGCTCCTCTATGCCAGGGACAAAGGCGTCGGCCTCGTCACCCTGAGCCGCCCCAAGGCCCTGAACGCCCTCTCATCCCAGCTTCTTGCCGAGTTGGACAATCTGCTTACCGCCGTCGAGTCCGACGAGGAGACGCGCGTCCTGGTGATTACCGGCGCGCGCCGGCCCGACAACCGGCCCTGCTTCTCCGCGGGTGCCGACCTCAAGGAAATCGCGGAGAAGGGTCCGCTCACCCTCAAGCGGAAAGGCATGGTCGCGGCGGTGGAGGCGATGGCGACGCTGGACCCGGTGGAGAATCAGGTCCAGTCCCTCTGCGACCGCGTGGAGAGCTTCGGCAAGCCCGTCATCGCCGCCATTGACGGCGTGTGCACGGCGGGCGGCCTTGAGCTGGCGCTCTCCTGCGATATCCTCATCGCCGCGGAGACCGCCCAGATAAGCGACCTGCACATCAAGAACCTGGGCGTCCTGGGCGGCGCCGGCGTCACCACGCGCCTGGCGCGGGCCGTGGGTCCCGCCAAGGCGAAGGAGATCGTTTTCACCGGCGACCCCATAGACGGCCGGGAGGCGTGGCGTATCGGCTTGGTCAACCGCGTCGTGCCGCAGGCGCAACTCCTGCCGGAGGCTACGGCCCTGGGCCAGAAGCTGGCGACCATGCGCGCGGACGCCCTGCGGCTGGCGAAGGCGTCCATCAACGCGACCATGGACATGGACTTCCGCCAGGCGCTGCGCTATTCTTACCTTTGCTGGACCGCTCTGGGCGACACGTCGGCGGGGGCGAAGGCTTTCGCCGAGCGAAGCGGAAAGGGCCCCAGCCGGTAGGCTTCGGCGCCCGTCAGACAACACTTTGCGAATTGCTCCGCCGCCTCAGTCGAGGCGGCGGCACGACACAGGAGGTCGCAACCGATGGCGAACGGCATGGGCAAAAGCCCGACCCCCCCGGCGACCAACGAGGTCCTTGTCCTGGAAGGTCTCTTCCACCGCTCCTCCGGGCCCGGCGACAAGGCCTATCTCATAGGGAGCACGTGCAGCGCGTGCGGGTACGTGGCATTCCCGAAGCGAGTCGTGTGTCCCGCGTGCGTCCGCGAGAATACCATGAAGGAGACCCCTCTCAGCACCCGCGCCAGGGTATTCAGCTTCACCGTCGCGCGCGTCGCGCCTCCCGGCTTCACCGCCCCTTATCTTCAGGCGTGGGTGGATGTGGAGAAGGGGCCTCGCATCTTCTCACTCATCGCGGGCGTGGAGCCGAAGGACGACGCTCTGGTTGAAGGACAAGATGTCGAGCTGGTCATCGAGAAGATACGCACAGACGAGGGCGGGAACGACGTCATCGGGTACAAGTTCCGGCCCGTCAGCAAGGGAGGCAAGCCATGAGAGACGTGGTTGTCGTCGGCGTCGGCATGCATCCTTTCGGCAAGTTCCTGGACAAGAGTCTCAAGGAGCTTGCTCGCACCGCCATTTGGAACGCACTGAAGGACGCGGGCATGGGGCCCAAAGACATCCAGGTGGCCTATATTGGTAACTCGCTGGCTGGCCTGATCACCGGTCAGGAGGGCGTGCGGGGCCAGACGGTCATGCGGGACGCAGGATTCAGCGGCATCCCGGTCATCAACGTAGAGAACGCCTGCGCCAGCGCCACCACGGCCTTCCGTGGCGCCTGGCTGGAGGTGGCGTCCGGCAACGCGGACGTGGCCCTGGCCGTGGGCATGGAAAAGATGTTCCTGAACGACACCTCCAAGTCCCTCCAGGCCCTCATCGCGGACTCGGAGGTCGAGCTCGCCAAGATGGGCATCCAGTTCACGGCCTACTATGCCATCTCTCCGGAATATAATCTGAAAAAATATATGAAGGACTATGATGTGACCGCCGAACATTTCGCCAAGGTGACGGTCAAGAACAGCCACAACGGCTCATTGAATCCCTACGCCCAGCACCGGAAGCCCCTGACCGTGCAGGACGTGCTGAATTCCAGGATGATCGCCTATCCGCTCACGCTCTACATGTGCTCGTCCATGGGAGACGGCGCCGCCGCCGCCATCCTCTGCACCCCAGAGGTGGCGCGGCGCTTTTCCTCCAAGCCGCAGGTCCACGTGGCCGCCTGCGCCCTGCGCTCCGGGATGTTCCGGCGCCCCGACGACGTGGAGACGCCCAGCTCGGTGTCGCTGGTATCCCGCCAGGCGTACGAGAAGGCGGGCATCGGGCCGGAAGACGTGGACGTGGCGGAGGTCCACGACGCCATGGCCCCCGCCGAGCTTCTTATCTACGAGGAGCTGGGCTTCTGCAAGAAGGGCGAAGCCAAACACCTGATTGATACAGGCGTCACCGCTCTGCATGGTTCGAAGCCGGTGAACCCGAGCGGCGGCCTCGCCGCCAAGGGCCATCCCGTCGGCGCGACCGGCCTCGCCCAGATCAGCGAGATCGTCTGGCAACTGCGCGGAGAAGCAGGCCCCCGGCAGGTGGCGAACCCCAAGGTCGGGTTGACGGAGAACGTGGGGGGCGTTGTTGACAATGAGTCGGCGGCCTTCACGACTACCATCCTCAAGCGATAGAACTTCAGAGCGTATGGACTGGAGGGAAGAGTACCGCCGCAAGACGGTCACTCCGGAGCAGGCGGTCGGCCACGTCAAGTCGGGTGACCGCGTGGTCTTTCCCGTGGGCCGCGAGCCGCTGGCGCTTGGCATGGCTCTCATGGCCCGCAAGGACGACCTGCGCGACGTCCGCGTCTTCCTCCAGACGCCGCACCGCGACTTCCCCTGGTACGAGCCCGGATGGGAGGACTCCTTCCTCATCTCCATCGGCTTCGTGATGCCCGTCGTGAGCCAGATGATGCAGGAGCGGCGCTGCGACTTCACCGTGGGCTTCCTGGACTTCTCCTTCGGCCCCGGCGCCCAGGAGATTGACGTGCTCATGATGGAGGTCTCCCCTCCCGACGAGCATGGCTTCTGCAGCCTGGGCGTCTCCATCTGGAACAAGAAGCAGCAGGCGGAGCGGGCCAAGCTCGTGCTCGCTGAGGTCAACAAGAACGTCATCCGCACGTTCGGCGACAACTTCATCCATGTCTCCCAGATAGACTATTTCGTCGAGCACACGCCCTCCGGCAGGCAGGTGCAGAGCCATGACCTGCTGGGCCGGGGCGAAGAGGGCAACGCCGTTGACGACAGGATGAAGCGCATGGCCGGCTACGTGAACGCCTTCGTGCGCGACGGCGACACGGTGCAGGTGGGAGCGGGGCGCTTCTCGGAAGGCCTGGTCATGGGCGGCGTCTTCGACGGCAAGAGCGACCTGGGCTGGCACTCGGAAGCGACGCCGCGCGGGGTCATTCCCCTCATCCGCCAGGGAGTCATCAACGGCTCCCGCAAGACGCTGCACCGGGGCAAGGCCGTCGCCACCGCCTTCGGCGGAGGCTCGCCGGAGGACATCCAGTTCATTCACATGAACCCCATCTTCGAGCTTTACAGCGTGGAGTACGTGGACAGCGTCCTCACCATCGCCGCTCACGACAACATGCTGGCGATGAACCAGGCGCTCATGGTGGACCTGACGGGGCAGGTGAACTCGGAGTCGTTCGGCCCCGCCATGTACAGTGGGGCTGGCGGCCAGACCGCCTTCGCCATCGGCGCGGTGCTCGCGAAGGGCGGGCGCAACGTGACGGTGCTGCCGTCCACGGCCAAGGGGGACAAGGTGTCCCGCATCGTCCCCATGCTGCCGGAAGGCTCCATCGTCACGGTCCCGCGCAATGCCGTGGACATCGTGGTCACGGAGTGGGGCGCCGTCCAGTTGCGCGGCAAGACCCAGCGCCAGCGCGCCGAGGAGCTGATAGCCGTCGCGCACCCGGACTTCCGCGCGGAGCTTCGCAAGGCGGCGCGAAAGCTCTACTGGCCGTAGCGCGGAGCGCCCGCTCCGCCATTCTGTGCGAACGAGAACGAGGCAGACATGAAGATTCCCCACGTTGGCACGCGCACCCGCGCGGAGCGTCGCGCGCCCGCCGCGAGAGCCGGGGCTACTTTCCCAGGAGGTGCCTGCTGATCACCATCCGCAGCACCTCGTTGGGGCCCTCGCCAATCCTCCGGATTCGGGACTCCCTGTACCAGCGCTCCAGGGGAAGCTCCCTGCTCACCCCGTAGGCGCCGTATATCTGAATAGCCCTGTCCACCACGCGGCCCAACATTTCCGAAGAGTAGATTTTGGCCACCGCCGCCGCGTGGGTGAAGTCCTCCCCCCTGTCGAACACCCAGGCCGCATCCCACACCAGCCAGCGGCACGCGCGCATCTCAATGTCCGAGTCCACCAGCATCCATTGGATGGCCTGGCGTTGAGACAAAGGCAGCCCGAACGTGTTCCGCTGAGGGGCGTAGGCCAGGGCCAGCTTCTGGGCGGCGACGGACACGCCGAGGCTCGCCGCCGAGTAGGGGATGCGCTCGCGGGCCAGAAACTTGTTCGCCAGGATGCTCCAGCCGCCGTTGACCTCTCCCAGAACGTTGCGGGCGGGCACACGCACGTCCTGGAGCAAAAGGTGGGCCGGATAAAAGGGGCGCAGGACGGGCATCGGCTGGACTGACACCCCCTTCGAGGACTTCTCCACGATGAAGCACGTCAGGCCCTGGCGGCCCCGCGCCGGGTCCGTCCGCGCGAAGACGAGGCCGTAGTCGGCCTGCAGCCCGCTCGTCACGAACACCTTCTCGCCGTTCAACACCCAGTCGTCCCCGTCGCGGCGCGCCGACGTCTGGATGGCGCGAGCGGGGTCCGAGCCGCCCGAAGGCTCCGTGATGGCGATGAAGGAGCGGCGAGTCCCCGCGACGGTCGGTCTCGCATAGCGCTCAATCTGGTCGGGAGTCCCCTCGTAGAGAACGGGAGGCGGCGGCAGGCCGAACGTGCCGTAGCCAGAGCCGTACAGCCCGCTCCGGTGCTGGACCATCTCCTCGTGCGCCACGGTGTAGCTGAAACAGTCCAGTCCGCCCCCGCCAAGCTCACGGGGGGAATCCATGCACCAGAGGCCGTTCTTGCGCGTGAACGCGCTGAGACGCTCGTAGTGCGCGCGGGGCAACTCGAAGGCGTCCGTCTCGAGCTCCCGCTCCAGCGGGACGATATGCTGCTGAACGTAGTCGCGCACCGTGGCCTGAAGCAGACGCAGGTGGTCGGGAATCTGGTAACCGGAGGGAAGCATGCCGCACCTCCAGCACGAAAGTCGCCGCCATTCTAGCGCGGGGGACGACGTTGCGCCACTCCCCGCGGTGTTTGACATGCGCTTCTTTCGCTCCTACACTGGGGCCATCTCGGGTTGGGAGCGTCCGCATGGACAGCGCCGCCACAGCGGAGTTGGGCCAGCTTGTGGCGCGCGTGCGCCGGTTTGTCGCCGAAGAGGTGTTGCCCGTAGCCAGCGCCTTTGAGAAGCGGGATGAATATCCCACCCACCTCGTCCAGCGCATGCGCGAGCTAGGCCTCTTCGCCATGACCATTCCCCGTGAATACGGCGGGCTGGGCATCAACACGACGACATACGCAACGGTCGTGGAAGAGCTTTGCCGCGGCTGGATGAGCCTGAGCGGCATGCTCCACTCGCCGGGATGCACTCACCTCCTGATTCACTACGGCACGGAGGACCAGAAGCGGCGTTGGCTTCCCCGCATGGCCGCCGGGGAGATTATCGGTGTGCTGGCGCTTACAGAGCCCAACGCGGGGAGCGATGTCCAGGCCCTGCAGGCCACCGCCGTTCGACACGGTGATTCCTACACCATGAACGGCACCAAGCAATTCATAACTAACGCCGTTCATGGAGGACTCTTCGCCACGCTGGTCAAGACGGATACCGCGGCTCGACCTCCGTACAGGGGGATCAGTTGCTTCATGCTGGAAAAGGACACGCCCGGTTTCACGGTGGGGCGCAGCCTTCAGAAGCTGGGGTACAAGGGAGTGAGCACGTGCGAGCTCCACTTCCAGGACGCGCAGGTTGCAGTCAAAAACCTCCTGGGCGACAAGGAGGGTGAGGGCTTCCTGCAACTCATGAGCGGCCTTGAGCTGTCGCGCATCCACGTCTCGGCGCGGGCGCTTGGCGAGGCGCAGGCGGCGCTGGAGGCGGCGCTCCGGTTTGCGTCCCAGCGTCAGGCGTTCGGGAAACCCATCGCTCAGCATCAGGCAATTCTGGTCAAACTAGCGGACATGGCGACTCGACTGCAGGCGGCGCGCTATCTGGTCTCCGCCGCGGCGGCCAAAAAGGACATGGGAGAGCGGTGCGACCTGGAGGCGGGAATGGCCAAGCTGTTCGCCACCGAGGCCTGCGCGGAGATCGCCATCGAGTCCATGCGCATCCACGGGGGCCGTGGCTATCTCACGGAGTATCCCGTTGAGCGCTTCTACAGGGACGCCCCCTTCATGGTGATCGCCGATGGAACAAGCGATGTCCTGAAGCTAGTCATTGCACGCAACCTGTATAAGAAGTATCCTGTCTGACCAATGGTTCCAGGGTTCGCCCCAAGCTCGCGCACGCAGTAGGCACAGTACAACTTTCGACTTCGACAAGGAGGAGCCGCATGATCCTGGGGACTGCTTCAACATTGACTCCGGTGGACTATCACCTTCCTTCCAAACAGTGGCGCGCTGCTTTCCGCTGGGACTGGAACGAGCAGTGGGAGCAGAACATGCATCGCGACTACGCCAAGCAGTTCGGTTACAAGGGCGGGTTGGTTGAGGGCGACGTCGTCTTCGAGCACATCATTGACATCCTCATCCAGTTCTTCGGCGAGCCCTGGTACGGAGAAGGCGAGATTGAGGTCAAGGTGCTGCCTATCTACGAGGGCGAACTCCTGACCACGGGGGCCGTCGTCAAAGAGCGCACGGAGGAAGAACGCGGCGTGCGCCTCGGCCTCGAAGTATGGATGGCGAAGGAGGACGGAAAGCCTGGCGTCATCGGCAAGGCGAGCTGCCTCGTCCCACGGCCGTCCGCGCCCGCGCACAAGGTCCCGTCCGTGAAGTTGAGTCACGACGGCATCTGGACGCGCAAGGAGCCCAAGTACGGTCCCGGCCGGCTGCCGGAGGAATACACGCCTATCACCTATGACGCCGCGGTCGTGGGCGAGATCATGGGGCCCATTGACTTCACCATCAGCGAGGCGAGCCACAAGAAGCACACAGCGTTCCAGGGGATATACCACCGCTGGTTCACCGAGGAATCACCCTGGGGAGGGCCACTGCTGTACCCCTTCGAGACGTGGTGCCAGGCCCGTGTCCACTCGCGATGGAAGTATGGCCGCATCAATGAGGCCCTTTACGCCTTCGCCAAATGGAAGTTCTACAAACCCATTGAACTCGGCCAACCTCTCTCCGGCTGGATGCGCGTGGTGGACAAGTACATGAAGCGCGGCAAGCCCTATATCCTGACCGATAGCTGGACGGAGGACGCGGAAGGAAACGTCATCATGCACGCGCGGGAGGAGCTTGTGCTGATGCATGAAATCAAGGGGATGAAGATTCGATAGTCCGGCGCGCCTTGCGCCGCGCTACCCCCACGAGAGGAGGCCTGACGAAACAACCTATGATTGTTCGCATGCCGGAACGCTTCTACTTCGCGCTCGCCAACTGCACGGACCCCGCGCGGGAGGCCGAGTTCAACGCGTGGTACGACAGGACGCTGATCCCCACAATCATGGCCGTCCCCGGCGTCCGCGCCGCCTGGCGCTATGCCAGCGCCCACCAGCGTCCCGGGGAGCCCAAGTACGTCGCCATGTACGACATTGACCAGGACATCCGCCAGGTCGTTCTCAACCTTCGGGCCAACAGGGAGCGCGTCGGGCGGGAAGGGAAGTGGATTGACTGCATTGACATCCCCTTCACCAGCACGTTCCGGCGCATCCGCACAGACGTGCCTGCCGGGCAGCAGGCGCCGGCCCAGTCCGGCCCCGCTATGATGCCCCACGCCATCCTGCTCGTCCTGTCGCGGTGCACCGACCCCGCGCGGGAGGCCGAATTCAACCAGTGGTACAACGACACGCACATTCCAGATATCTTGCAGGCGCCGGGTATTCTCTCGTGCTTTCGCTATGAGAACACCCACCGTAAAGAGGGGGAGCCCGACTACATGGCGCTGTATGAGTTCGCATCGGACGATACCAGGACAATCATGAGGGGCCTCAATGGAATAATGGAGGCAAAGCGCCGTGAAGGGCGGATCAGCGGCTGCTATGAGCGATGGCTGAATAATACGTTCGCGCGCATCTATCCCCGGTGAGGGCCTTGACGGGGGGTAGGAAATCTGGCATTATCAGGCCACCTCGCGGGTATGCGACCCGTATATGACTTGACGGCTTTCGTCCCAAGAAAGGGCACATTAGCAGGACGGCGCTATAGCACGCTCTTTTGATTCGGGGATTGGCTTCAGGCGGTGGAAGTAGTGAGGACACGCGGTTTCAGGCACAACGCGAAGGAGGAAGCTATGGTCATCACACGACCCCGGTATTTCCTGGCCCTGCCGCTTGCAGCAATCCTGGTGCTGGCGAGTTGCGCGCCCGCGGCGGCGCCGGCGCCCGCGCCCCAGGCTCCAGCCGTGGCACAACCCACCGCGCCCGCTCCTCGAGCTCCAGCGCCGGCGCAACCCACCGCGGCGCCCGCCCGTCCGGCGGCGACGCCCGCCCCCGCGCCCGCAGCAGCCGCGCCTGCGCAGCCCGCAGAGCAGCCGCAGGCAGGCGGGACGCTCGTCTCCTGGATATCTGGAGAGCCCAGCACATTGGACCCTCATCAGGAGACCTCTTTTATCGGCATTCAGATGGCCACGCCTCCCCGCAGCACGCTGATGCAGTGGGACTCCAATGAACCGGCCGACCAGAAGATCATCCCGGACCTGGCGGAGAAATGGGACTCCTCCGGAGATGGGCTGACGTGGACGTTCACCCTGCGGAAGGGAGTCAAGTTCCACGACGGCCAGCCCGTGACGTCCGCGGACGTCAAATTCAGCTTTGAGCGGATCATGAGTCCCCCTGAGGGCATCACGACCCCGTGGAAGATCCTGTGGACGGGCGTCAAGAGCGTAGAGGCGCCGGACCCCAACACGGTGCGCGTCACCCTGTCCCAGCCAAAGCCGCTCTTTGCCAAGCTGGTGACCTGGTACTACAGCGGGATTCTACCAAAACACATCGTGGAGAAAGACCCCCAGTCCGCGACTTCCAAGCCCGTCGGAAGCGGCCCGTGGGTCTTCGGCGAATGGCGCAAGGGCGTGTCCATTGAGTTCAAAAAGAACAAGGACTACTACCGGCAGGGCCGGCCCTACATGGACAGCATGAAGTTCCTCGTCATCAGGGACGCCACCACGGCTTTTGCGGCTATGCGGACGCATCAGGTCACCATCGCGGGCCTGGGTACCCTGGGCATCACCAAGAGCCAGGCGGATACCCTCAAGCAGCAGGAACCGAAGATGCAGGTCTGGCGGTACGATTGCGGCTGCATGGGGCGGCTCGTCTTCAACACCCAGAGAAAGCCTTTTGACGATGAGCGCGTGCGGCGCGCCGCGGCCCTGGTAGTGGACACCCAGAAGGTCATTGACCTGGGCTACGAGGGCGTGGGGCGTAAGGGCGGGTTCATGGCTCCCGGCCCGTGGAGCGTCCCGGACGCCGAGCTTACGGAGAAGTGGCCGCCCTTCCGGGGCCCCACTGATAAAGATATTGAAGCGGCCAAGAAGATCCTGGCGGACGCGGGGTATGGCGGCGGTATCAAGGCTACCTTCCTCCAGGCCACCCTCGCCCGCTACGAGGAGCAGCAGATCGCCATCACGTCTCAGTTGCGCAAGATTGGCATTGAGTCAACGATACGCGTCCTCAATTACCCGGCTACCTTCTTCGACGCTGGCCGCCGCGGTGATTTCGACCTGATGGACATGCCCACGGTCTCCCCTATCGACGACCCGGATGTGTATCTGTCCTTCTACGTGACCGGGAACTCGGAAAACTACGGCAAGTTCAGCGACAAGCAGGTAGACGATCTGTATGCCCGGCAGTCGCGGGAAGTGGACACTGTCAAGCGCAAGGATTTGGCCTTCCAGCTCCAGCGAAGACTTATGGAATTGGCGCCCGCAGTGGTGCATTTGCACCGCCAATACCCGGGCGCGGCATGGCCCGAGTTGCGCGGTTACAAAGGGCCAGGCAAGCTGTATGACAACTACAAGTACGAGGATGTCTGGCTGGCTCGCTAGACCATGTGTGTAGTCCCGTCCTCACGCGCGGCGCCACGCGTGAGGACGGGACTTTCTTACTGAGGGCACGTTATGCGGCTGTACGTCATTCGACGGCTCCTCCAGTTCGTCCCCGTCATGATCGCCGTCTCGATTATCATCTTCGCCATCATGCGGGTGCTTCCTGGAGACGTGGCCTCGCTGGTCATCTCGGGACCGGGTGGAACTGCCGCGGGCGCTACGCCAGCGGACATTGAGCGGGTCCGAAAGGAGTTGGGGCTGGACAGACCCTTGCCGGAGCAATACTTGACCTGGATTTCCGGCTTCGTGCGGCTGGACGCGGGGAACTCGATATGGACACACAGCCCCGTCTTCGATGAAATCAGCCGCCGGTTGCCGCTGACCCTGGAGTTGGCGGTCCTCACCCTTTTGTTCTCCCTTCTATTCGCATTGCCCGCGGGTATTCTTTCCGCCATGCGCCAGGATACATGGGTGGACTACTTCTTCCGCTTTTTCAGCGTGGGGGGGCTTACCTTACCCACCTTCTGGACGGGCACTCTGGTGATTCTGGCGCTGGTGCTCGTGTTTCGGTGGATACCTCCCATTGGCTTTGTGAATTTCTGGGAGGACCCTTTCAAGAACCTGCAGCAGATGGTCTGGCCAGCGGCGGTATTGGGATACTACTTCTCCGCGGTGGTCAGTCGGATGACCCGCTCCAGCATGCTGGAAGTACTCCGCCAGGACTACGTCCGGACGGCGTGGGCCAAGGGGCTCAAAGAAAAAGTCGTCGTCATGCGCCACGCCATGGCCAACGCCCTGTTGCCCGTCATCACCATCAGCGGCATGCAGTTTGGGCAGCTCCTGGGGGGTACTGTCGTAACCGAGACGATCTTCTCTCTGCCAGGTATGGGCAGCCAGCTTATTGATGCCCTCGTCTTCAGGGACTACCCTATTGTCCAAACGGTGATCCTGATAATGTCTTTGTGGTTTCTTGTTGTGAACCTCGTGGTGGATCTCCTCTATGGATTGCTGGACCCTCGAATTCGCTATAGCTAAAGAGGTCCCCGTGGCAAAGAGGTTTCCGCATCCAGGATGCACCCGATGAGCGCGTCTCAGGCGCACGTCGCGGAAGAGCAGGCTCTTCGCCCTCTCCATCGGAGGGGACTCCCCATCATGGCGCTCGTCCGCTTCGCTCAGCGCAAGCCTCTGGGCGCCCTCGGCGCCTTGCTGCTGCTGATGATGGTGTTCATTGCGGTGGCCGCACCGGTTATCTCACCCTACGACCCTATTGACGTCTTTGCGGACAAGCGTTTCACCCCCCCTGGACGAGAGTTTCTCTTGGGAACGGACCACGTGGGGAGAGACATCTTGAGCCGCATTTTCTACGGGGCGCAGGTCTCGCTTTACGTGGGTGTTCTCTCAGTCGCTATAGGCACCACCGCGGGATGCATCACTGGCCTGATCAGCGGCTACTTTGGTAAGCACGTGGACGCGATTATCCAGCGCGCCGTGGATACTATCATGGCCTTCCCCATTCTGGTTCTCGCTCTCCTGGTCGTCACAGTGCTGGGATCCTCCGCCGAAAACGTCGTCATAGCGGTGAGCGTCGTGCTCTTTCCTCAAGGCGCACGAGTAGTGCGTTCCGCGGTGCTGGCTGTCAAGGGAAGTGAGTACGTAACAGCCGCGCGAGCCGTAGGGGCCACGGACACGCGCATCATGTTCCTGCACATTCTGCCTCAGTGCGTGGCGCCTTACATCGTGCTGGCCACAGCCCAACTCGGCTGGGCCATTGTCGTGGAAGCCACGCTGAGTTTCCTGGGGGTGGGTACGCCGCCGCCCTGGCCGTCCTGGGGGAACATGCTCTCAGGCCTGGCCCGCACGTATATCGAACAGACCCCCTGGCTCGCCGTTTTTCCCGGTGTGGCCCTGAGCCTGAGCGTGTTCGGCGTGAACCTCCTGGGCGACGCCCTGCGCGACGTTCTGGACCCGCGTCTCAAGCGCGCGTGATCCCATCCGGGCGACTCACTTCACCGGCGTGGACCGCGGAATAGACATGCGTGTGCAGCACCTGCGCGCCATGGCGGCGGTGGTGGGGGTGGGCAAAAGCGTCATCGGACGCAACTTGGAAGTGGACGCCCTGACCCTGATGTCGCACGCCTTCAAGGCCGCGCTGGAGGACAGCGGGCTGAAGAAGGAAGAAGTGGACGGACTCATCGTCAACACGGGCGGCGCGGAGTGCGACCGTCTCCCGCAGCTCCTGGGCATTGACGTCCAGTGGAGCAGCCAGACCTGGTCGCACGGCCGGATGTCGGGTATCATTCTTGAGTGGGCGGCCATGGTAGTGCACGCGGGACTGGCCCGCAACGTCCTGTGCATCGCGGGCTACAGCTCGCACGCCGTCAGGACCCGCACCGTGCGCGGCGGCAGCGGCGAGGCCTACCGCGCCGGAGGAGGGCCACACTGGGAGGCCCCGGAGTACGGCATCATCCACCCGGGGACGCTGCCCGCACTGGCTTTCCAGCGCTATTGCCATCTCTACGGCTACAAACCGGAGCTGCTGGGCGCCGTGCCGGTGGCGCAGCGCAAGCATGCCTCTCTGAACCCGGACGCCGTTTATCGCCAGCGCATCACCCTGGACGACTACAAGAAGGCGCGCTTCGTGGTCGAGCCTCTGCGGCTCTACGACTTCGCGGTGGTGAACGACGGCGCGGTAGCCCTCATCGTGAGCTCGGCGGACCGGGCGGGCGCCTGCCGCAAGCCGCCGGTGTACCTCTCCGGCATGCAGGGCATGCAGGGGGGCAAGGAATGGGTGATATTCTCGCGCAGCAACATGGGCGTCGCGCAACAGTCGCTGTCCCGCGACGCGCGGCGCGTGAATCGGGCTGTCTACGAGATGGCGGGAGTTGAACCCAAAGACATAGACGTGGTGGAGATCTATGACAGCTTCTCGCCGGAAGTCATATTCGACCTCGAAGACTTCGGCTTCTGCCCGCCGGGCGAGGCGCTGGGCTGGATTCAAGGCGGGCGCATCGAGCCGGGCGGCGACCTGCCGGTGAACACGCATGGAGGTCATCTCTCCGAAGGGATGCTCGGCGGGTTCAACCACCTGGCCGAGGCGGTCAGGCAGGCGCGGGGCGAGTGTGGAGAACGCCAGGCCCCCAACGCCCGTCTGGTCCAGTACACATTGGGTCCCGGCGTATCCATCATCTTTCGCGGCGGATGAGCCAGCCGGAGAATAGCCTGTGACGAACGAACAGCCGCCACTGCCATCCATCACGCCTCTCTACGAGCCGTACTATCGCTATACACGGCAGCATGAGCTGCGGATGCAGCGTTGCCGGGACTGCGGCCACGTGCGCTATCCGTTTGCGGCGCTATGTCCCGTCTGCCACTCGGAAGGCGCCGAGTGGTCCCGCATGAGCGGCCGCGGCGCCGTCGCCTCGTTCGCCATCTGCCATCAGGCGTTCCATCCCTGGTTCCAGAGCCGCCTGCCGTACAACGTGGCGCTGGTGGACCTGGAGGAGGGGCCGCGCGTCCCCACGAACATCGTAGGCGTGCGCAACGAGGACATCCGCATCGGGATGTCGGTGGAGGCGGAGTTCGAGGACGTGACCGACGAGATCACACTGGTGAAGTTCAGACCGAGGGGGCCTGGCGGGAAACAAGATAACCCAGCGCACTAAGAATCATCCCGAAAGTGCGTCCTCACCCTTCGACAAGCTCAGGGTGAGCGGGAAATCCCGCTCGTGGTGAGCTTGTCGAACCATGAGCGGATACCAGCCGCGGGTTTTCGGGATAGCTTGTAGAAAGGGCAGCACATGAACAAGGGCACAATGAAGGCCGCGGTGCTTCGGCAGAAGGGCGGCCCCGAGATACTCCGCGTCGAGGAGTGGCCCATTCCGAAGCCGGGATTCGGCCAGGCGCTGGTGCGTGTGCGGGCATGCGGCGTCTGCAATCACGAGGTCGTCGTCCGCAGCCCGGACCTCACCCACAAGTCCTACCATCCCCCCCAGGTGCTGGGGCACGAGATAGCGGGCGAGGTGGTGGAGCTGGGCGAAAGGGCGCATGAACTGAAGGTCGGCGACCGGGTGACCTGCACGAACAAATCTAGCTGCCGCGTCTGCGAGCGCTGCCGCCGCGACGACGAGATTCACTGCCCGAACGGCGACATGAACGAGGGCGGCTACGGCGAGTTCGCCGCCATCAACGAGGAGAGCCTGGTCAAAATCCCGGAGGGGATGCCCTTCGAGCACGCCGCCATCTGCGGGTGCGCGGTGGGCATCGCGCTGCGCGGCGTCCGGTGGGCCGCCCGCGTGGCCGTCGGGGAGACGGCGCTGGTGACGGGCCCCAGCGGCGGGATAGGCGCGCACTCGGTGCAACTCGCGCGGCTGGCGGGCGCGCGCGTCATCGCCGCGACGACGTCCGAGGATAAAGCGGAGGCGCTGCGGCAACTGGGCGCCGACGAGGTGGTGGTGACCGGCGGCAAGCCCTACCACAAGCAGGTGATGGCGCTGACGGGCGGCCACGGGGTGGACGTCGTCATTGACACCGTCGGGTCGGCGGTGTTCGAGTCGGCCTTCCGCTCGATGGGCTACCATGCGCGCTATGTGCTCATCGGCGAGTTCTACGGCGACACTCTGCCCGTGAGCGCGGCGTGGATGTTCCGCAAGGAGACGACGCTTCAGGGGTCGGGGGCTGCGCACCGGTCTGAGCTGGAGGACTGCCTGTGCCTGCTCCACGAGGGCAAGATCAAGCCCGTCATCGCGAAGACATACCCGCTCGCGCAGATCGCGGACGTCCACCGGGAGATGGAGCGCAAGAAGCACGTTGGGCGGCTGGTGATTACGTACAACCAAGCCTAGTTGCGAAACCAGCCAACACATGCAAGGAAGTGTGCCCGTTGTCACTCGGAGCGTACTATGATTGGATCGAAAGGAGAACGGTCTTCTTGTACGACGGCCTCATCATGCAATAGGAGGCGGCAAAATGGCGAGCAAATGCAGCGCATGTGGTAAACCTTTGGGTTTCATCGAAGGCCGCATCTTTGCCCGTATTCTCTGTAACCAATGCGCAGCCCAAAAAGCAGCACGAGAACAAGCTCAAAAAGAACAAGAAAAGCGCCTTGTTCAAATTGCAAAAGAGAAATACAGTGCGATCCCGAAGCAACTTTGGACTGGTGAGATAGGCCGAGAGGAGGCTGCAAGCCTGCTGCGCACGTGGGCTACGGAAGCCAAACTCACTGATGGAGAGCAACGATTAATCTGCGACAGCGCCTTCCATGACTTTACCCTGCAATTATTGGCAGACGATGTTCTTACACAGGATGAGGAAAACAAGCTCTCGACTATAGCTCCTATTCTTGGAGTAACTCAGGAACGCATTGAGAAGGACTTCCGTGATCTGTTGTTTCGGTTAACGATAGGACGAATGAACGATGGGAGAATGCCCATTCTGAATAAGGCTTCGCTTCTCTTGAAAAAAGGCGAGGTCGGCCACATAGAAATGGTTGCTGCACTTTTGAAGCAAGTTGCAATCCGAGAGTATCAGGGAAGCTACTCTGGTTTTTCCTTTAGAATCGTCAAAGGCGTTCGTTACCACGTCGGTGGAACAAAGGGCAGGAGCGTCGTTGTGGGGACGGAGTGGCAGACACAAGACCAGGGCACATTGTCTGTTACTTCCCATCGCGTTGTGTTCTTAGGTTCGAAGCGCAGTGTTGAAATGCCCTACAAGAGGTTGCTCCAAGTCGAGGTCTTCTCCGATGGAATTCGGTTGCATCTGGCGAACCGCGTTAGTACGCCGACCTTCGTAGTGGAGAACGGAGACGTGGTTGCGTGCGCCATCAATACTGCAATTCAAAGGTTCTCTGAGTAGCCTTTTGCTCCAGAAGACACGCATGGACAAATAGGCCAACACTTTGCATGAGTCGCTGTTGTCCCCTTGCAATCGCATCGGGGAGCGCGAGTTCGGGCGCATCGTGGTGGGCCCGCCGCTTCGTGCGGCGGGCCTTTCCCTTTAGCGCGAAAGTCGGCTACTTGCCCTTGAGCGGCACGAAGTAGAAATCGGTCAGGCGGCCCTCGCGCTTCTCGCGGAAGACGGCGCGCACGCGCAGCCCCGGCTTCACCGCGCCGATGCGGACCGGCCCGACAAAGACGGTGTTGTAGATGCACGTATCCGCGCCGTCAAGCTGAATCAACGCCAGGACGTAGGGCATGTCCACGTGCTGGTGCAAGGAATAGTTCGAGGGCACGTAGAAGACCTCGATGGCGCCCCGCACGGTGCCCGTGCCCGGCAGGTCCACCCAGGCGGTCTTGCTGTAGCAATCGCTGCAATCAATACGCGGAGGGCACCACACCTTGCCGCACGTGGCGCAGCGCGTGCCTGTCAGCTTGGCGTCATCCTTGAGCGTTCGGAAGAAGGGAGAGATGCCCCCATAGCTATAGAGGTAGTCGTTATAGATGCGGTCCCGGACTTCAAACGGTTCCATGTTCATGGCGGGTATCACCTTTCCAGAACGATGACCGCGCCCAAAGAGGCGGATGGGCCGCCCACGCTCTCCACGACGCCCCGGCCCTTGCGTAAGCGCACCTGCCGCTTTCCCGCGTCCTCGCGCAACTGGAGCGCCACTTCGCCGACGCTGTACACCTCGGACGGCCCCGCGATGTGCCCGCAGGCCACCCGTCCGCCGCTGGGGTTCACGGGCAGCGGCCCCGTCATCTCGGTGAACCCTTCGTCCACCAGTCGCCCGCCCTCGCCCACCTTGCAGAAGCCCAATTCCTCGTACGCCAGAATCTCCAGGCCGCTGTAGAGGTCGTGGACCTCCGCCACGTCGAACTCCTGCGCCGGCTTGCGGACGCGCGCCATCCTGTACGCCTGGCGGGCGGCGCCGCTGATGGCGAGGGTGCGTCCCAAGTTGCGCGCGCTCATGTCAGGCGTGGATGCCTCATGGCTGGTGCCGACGCCCGTTATCCAGACCGGCTTCTTGGTGAGGGCGCGCGCCCTGTCCTCGCTGGCTATGACAAGAGCAGCCGCGCCTTCGCTGAACAGACAGCACATGTACATGGTGCTGGGCCAGGCGATGATGCGGGAGTTCAGCACGTCATCCACGGTCATGTGGAGCCGGAGCTGGGCGTTCGGATTGTTGAAGGCGTTCTCGTGGTTCTTGACCGAGACTTTCGCCATCTGTTCGGGCGTAGGGCCGCCGTAGCGCTTCATGTGCGCCGTCAGGATGATTCCCCACGCCGCGGGCGGCATGGGCGTATAGGGGTGCTGCCACACCACGTCGTGGGTGATGGACTCGGACATCATCACGCCCTCGCCGCGATGCATGTTCGCGGGATTGACCAGGTCCGCGGACTTCTGGACGCCCACCACCACCACCACGTCAGACAGGCCCGACGCGACCTCCGCGAAGGCCGCTCGGACGGCATAGCAGCCGGTGGAGGCGCCCGCAGTCACCCGCAGGCCCGGCTTTCCCCGCAGGCCCAGGTAGTCATGCACCATGTTGTCGCTGGTCATCTGGTGCATGAGCATGTCGCTGTAGATGCCGTAGACGGCGCTATCTATGTCCTTGGTGGTGAGCCTGGCGTCCTCCAGGGCATTCTTGGTGGCGGCGAACGCCAGCTCCTGGTAGTTGAGGTCCGGATAGCGGGCCTTGAATGGTATCTGCCCCACGCCGACAATAGCAACACGTCGCACGGCTACCTCCGGGCACGAGCCGCGAGGGCGATGCGGCTCAGGTTGATGAGTTCGATGTAGCTGCCCCGAACGACGCGCAGGTCGCCCTGCGCGATGGGATGCGTGATGTCCACCTCGCCGGAGAGCACACGAATGAGGGCGGTCCCCTGACCCGCCACGACAAAGTCAGGCTTCACATGCTGTCCCTCTCCGGCGGTCAGCTTGCCCTGGCTAACGATCAGATGCAGAGGCTGTCGCTCCCCGGCGACCTCGAACTGCACGACGGCGGACCACGTCTCGGCGGCGCGCTGCGCACGCGGGTTTGCGGCCACGGCAGCCGCCAGACCGCTAAGGGCTTGTGCGACTTTCCCCATGTGCTGGTGACCTCCTGAGAGGGCTTGCTGCTTCCGCGGCTAAGAGTGCAGGTCCTCACAAACGAATTGGGTCAGATTGTCGATCATATCGTAGAACCGGGTGTCCGCCTCTATCTCTTTCTCCTGAGGGGAGGCGAAGGCCGCCCGCAACGCATCCATGTTGTCGAACCACATCTCGCTTACGCGGTAGTAGGGGAGGGGTTTCTTCTTGGAGGGCCGTATGCGTCCGCTCTCGAACTTCCGCAGGCCGGGCAGCTTCCGCACCAGGGGGAAATGGGCCTCGTTCAGGTACTTCTCCACTTCCTCCACGGTACGGCCCTCTTTGACGTTGTACAGGGCGACAAACTTGAGCATGAACAACCTCCGTAAAATGTCGCTGGAGACGGCGCGCTGCTATTTGATTACACTGGCCTTGCGCAGCCGGGCCACCCGCGTGGGACTGAGCCCGGCCCACTCCAGGATGCTATCCGTGTGCTGGCCCAGCAGGGGCGGCGGCAGACGGATGGAACCGGGCGTGGCGTCCATATGCCACGGGATTTTGGGCATCTTGACCGCGCCGGCCTTCGGGTGCTGGACCTCCACAAAAGGATCGAGCGCCTGAATATGGGGATGGCGCATGAGGGATTCGTAGGTGTTCACCGGCACGGCCTCGCCGTTGTGGCCTCGGATAAGCGCGATCAACTCATCGTTGGTCTTGTCCTTGAAACCCCGCTCCCAGATGTGCTTCACGAGATAGGCCCACTTTCCTGTCCCCGTCGCGTTGCGCCCCGCCTGCTGGAAGCGCGGGTCCGTGAACGCCTCCTCCACGCCCAGGTCCAGCGCCAGCTTGTCGAAGTCCTCCTGGGAGCCGCGCCGGAGCATGAAGTAGATGCGACCGTCCTTGGTCTTGTAGCCCTGCTCCGGCGGCTTGATATACGTGTCGCAGTGGAAGCCGATCCACTCGTCCGGGTCGCTGATGGCGGCCCAGATGATACCGCGCATGTGCAGCAGCGCCCCCAGCATGCTGACGGAGACGCGCTGGCCCTCTCCGGTCATCTCGCGATGGTACAGGGCTGCGAGGATGGCCTCGAAGGCGAAGGTGCCGGCGTTGACGCTGGCGATGTCCGCGCCGACGCGGATGGGCGGCTGGCCGATGACCCCCAGCGATCCCCAGTAGTCGGACATGGCTTGCACGGGCAACTCGGCGCCAGCCATGCCCGCCAGGGGGCCTTCGTCGCCGAACGCCGTAATCTCGCAATAGATGACTCCCGGCTTCTTGCGCCGGAGTGACCGGTAGCTGACGCCCAGGTCCTTCGCGCTGCCCGCGCCGATGTCCTCCACCACAACGACGTCGGCCTTCTGCGCCAGGGCCTGAAGGACGCGCCGTCCCTGAGCCGCGGCGATGTCCAGGGCAATGCTCTCCTTGTTGCGGTTGAGTGAAAGGAACGCAGGGCTTTCGCCGTTCACGAACGGCGGGCCGTAGCCGCGGGCGCAGTCTCCAGAGAGAGGCTCCACCTTGATGATTTTGGCGCCCGCGTCGCCCATCTGCATCGTGCAGGAAGGGCCGCAAAGGCCCTGCGTCAGGTCAAGGACTACGAACCCGTCCAGCGCTCCCATGTAGCCTTCCTTGCTCCGGAGGATGAAGGATTCACGGTCAGGCGAGAGGCCCCTATTTGGCGGAGGTCACCCGCACCGGCTCAGCGGTAGGCGACGAGAGGTCAAATCCCAGGCTGCGCGCTACCTCTTCCGTGGCCCCGCCGGGCGTCGTGCCCTTGAAAAAGGACGCGGGCGTCTTCCCGAAGCTCCACGGAACGCCGCCCATGTACATAGTGCCCCAGGGTGTGTCCATAGGGACGATCAGCCCGTTCCGCAGCACCTGCCGATGCTCCAGCAGGGCCTGATAGTCCAGGAACTGTCCATGAGGGACTCTGGCCTCGGTGAGGCGATAGACCCACCAGGCGGTTGGCTTTGTGGCGAAGGTCTCGGCGAGCTGCGGGACCAGGACGTCGCGGTTCTGCACGCGCTGTGGATTGGTGGCGAAGCGCGGGTCCCCGGCCAGGTCCTCTCGGCCTATCGCCCGGCACAGGCGCGGCCACTGGCTGTCCTCCACCACCGCGACTGCCAGATACTTGCCCTCCTGACACCGAAAGGCCTCGCTGGGAACAATGGTCGGGCAGGCGGTGCCCATCGGCGGCGGCTGCTTGCCCGTCGCGAAGTACTCCGCCAGGCGCGTCCCCTGGAGGGCAAGGGAGCACTCCGCCATCGAAAGATGGAGACGCTGGCCCTGGCCGGTGCGCGCGCGGTGGATGAGCGCCTGGAGGATGCCGGCCACTATATGAGAACTGGTGTTGATGTCCTTATGGGCGTAGTAGCGGAGGATTTCGCCAGGCCCACCGGGAGGGCCTTGCGTAGAGGCCCAGCCTGTGAACGCTTGAGTGGTGGGATCGTTCCCTCCCCACTTCGTCATGGGGCCGATATAACCGTACGCGTTGGACGAACAGTAGATGATGCGCGGGTTCAGGCGGGATACTACCTCATAGCTGAAACCCAGTTCCGCCGCCGTGCCTTGCGTCATGTTCTCAACGAGGATGTCGCACGTCTTGACGAGCTCCAGTGCGACGGCTCGCTGGTCTTCCCGCTTGAGGTTCAGGACGACGCCCTTCTTGTTGATGTTGCATTGGGCATAGACAACACTCATCTTTTTCTTGTTCGGGAGGACGCTGCGAATCATGTCCCCCGGCTCTGGCGCCTCGATCTTGATGACCTCCGCGCCGAGAGCGCCCAAAAGCATGGTCGCCCAGGGGCCGGCCGCGGCAATGGTCATATCGAAGACGCGGACGCCTTTGAGGGGGCCGGTCGGAGTCGTTTTGCGGGCCATATCGCTTTGCCTTTACGAAACGGAATGGGCGAACGCCACGGCAAGTGTAGCTACGGGGCTGGGGATTGTCAAGACCAAGTCGAAACGTGCGCTCGTTAACGAATGGAGTGCGCTCAGGTGAGCTACGAGCTTCGTCCGCCCACGCAGAATGCCGCATTGCAATATCAGGCGCTTGGGCTATAATGTACGCGGTCTGAAGGGAGGGCGAAAGCGAGCCGGCATGTCCCTCGTTAAATACGAATCCCAAGGGCGCATGGTGCTGGTCACCCTCAACCGGCCGGACAAGCTCAACGCCATCAACCTGGCGATGCTGGAGGAGATGGCCGCCACGTGGACGCGGCTTGACCAGGACATGGAGGCGCGGGTCGCGGTGCTCACCGGCGCCGGGCGCGCATTCTGCGTGGGCCTGGATATGAAGGAGATGGTGGAGGGAAAGATAGCCCCCACGACCCTCCAGACCATGGTCCCCAACCGCTTCTCTCCGCGTGCGCAGTCGAAGCCTGTGGTAGCCGCCATCAACGGCCCAGCCGTGGGCGCGGGCCTCGACTTTGTCGCGATGGACTGTGACATTCTCGTAGCGGCGGAGAGCGCCACCTTCGGGATGCCGGAGGTGATCGTAGGCATGGCGTCGCTGGGTTCGCCTTTCGCCGCGGCCAATGTCCCCCGCGCCATAGCGATGGAGATGTTTCTCACCGGCGACCCGATCACGGCGCGGCGGGCGTACGAGACCGGTTTTGTCAACCGCGTCGTGCCGGACGACCAGGTGCTGGAGGCAGCGATGGAAATCGCAGGTCGGATTGCCCAGAACGCGCCCAACGCCGTACAACAGTCGCGGAGGAACCTCCTTGACGCCTGCCAGGCCAGCGAGGCATCCCGCATCAGCGAGACCTTCGCCGCCCACCGTTCTGACATGCGCCAGTCCGCCGCTCGTGGGGTGGACGCCTTCTCCAAGAAGCAGCGTCCCTCCTGGTAGCTTTGACGCTCTACCGCTGGTGTAGTGCTTCCTAACGCTTCGTTACGGAAGAGGTTCGTCTGGAATCTCCAGCACGAGGGAGCCCAGTCCTTCCCTGGAAGGATTGACGGGGGCACTGGGGGTCACCCCCAGCATCCCTTATTCCCCTTCCAGGAAAGGAAGGGGGACCGAGGGGGATAGTCGTAAGTCTCAGTAGCGCGTCTCACCTTTTGCGGCTATACTCTGCCGCAGTCCCACCGCAGGAGGCGCTCCATGCCTGACGCCTGTCCCCATCTCTGCACTTGCGCGGCACGTCGTCGCGACGCGCTACGACGCCATCCCGCGCGCCGCCCGGTTCGCCCAGCCGATCTCCACTGCCTCCCGGCCCGATATGATCGTCCCGGTGCGATAGCATAGCTCGGCAGCCTTTTTCGGCCCGACACGCCACGCCCACGCCGCTTCCGTTAGCGGTTTATCCGCGAGCGGCCCTCCGGGCTATTTTCTCGTATCCTCGAACGCCTTCCAGAGCTGGTCCTTCTTATGGAAGGCGTCTCGGGCGCCCGTCTCGCGCCGGGACTTGAAGTAGTTCCACTCGCCCTCTTCGAAACGGAGGTTTGTGAACATGGTGTGCATGATGTACCCCTGGGACAGTCCGCTGGTCACGCCCAGGCTGTCATAGATCATATGGAGATGCGCTTTGCCGATGGCGATGCCGTCTTTGGGCAGTGTGCAGAGGGCGTTTACAACGGTGTCCACACGCTCCTGCAGCTTGTCTCGCTTGACGACCTCCTGCACCAGGCCCATCTGCAGTGCCTCGTCGGCGCCGAAACGGTAGCCCGTCAGCATCATGTAGCGCATGCGCTTCAACCCTATCGTGAGCGCCAGGAATTGTATGTCCGGCTCGCCGCTGCCCGCGAAGCCGAGCCGCTGGCCCGGAAAACCGAAGATGGAATCATCCGCCGCGATAGTGACGTCGCAGAACATGGCGAGGACGAGGCCGGCCTCCAGACAATACCCGTGCACCTGGGCCACGGTCAGCTTGGGGTGCAGCAGGATGCGGAACAGCCCCTCAAATCCCTTGCGGTCCAGCCGCAGCCGCGCCCTTTGGCTGGGCCGCCGCTCCCCCGCCTTGCCCGTGCCGAAGCCGTACACGAAGCCCACCTGCGAGAGGTCCTGACCCGAGCAGAACGCGCGGCCCGCGCCCTTGAGGACCACAACCTTTACGTCGTCGTCCTCCGCCGCCTCGTCCAGGGCCCGCATCAGGTCCTGATAGTCCTCGCCGTAGCCAAGCATCACGATGGCGTTGAGCTTTTCCGGACGGTTCAACGTGATGGTGGCGACGTTCCCTTCCTTCTCGTAGATGACGTACTTGTACTTGCCCATGAGTCCTCCTTCACATTGTCCTGTATCCGCAGCGTTCGCTGAGCAGTTTACACGTGTCTACCGGTGCGCGCCTCCACGGGCGTCATGACGCTACGTCAGCACCTTTTGCTCCGCCAATTGTTGGACCGCGTCGCCGCCCATGCCCAGGATTTCTCCGAACACATACCCGTTGTGCTGACCCAGCAATGGCGCGGGTGTCCGGACGTCCGTCGGCGCGCCGCTCATTTTCCAGGGGATGCCGTAGATGATATCCGTGCCCGTGGCGGGGTGCTCAACCTCCACGTGGACGCCCCGCGCCTGGAGCTGAGGGTCGAAGTAGCGCTCGCCGGTATCCAGCACGGGACTCGCGGCCACGCCGGCGCGCTGGAGTATTTCCGTCACTTCGTACGGTTCCCTGTCGCGCGTCCACGCGGCGATTATGGCGTCGAGTTCACCGCGGTGGCGCAGTCGCTGGAAGGGGTCCGCAAAGCGCTTGTCCGCCGCCAGGTCAGGCTGGCCGATGGTCTCGCACAGTCGCCGCCATTCGTGGTCAGATGCTACCACAATGGCGACCCACTTGTCATCGCCCTTGCACCGGTACGTGTTGTGCGGCGCCATACGGGGATGGAGGTTCCCCAGCGCCGTCGGGCTGCGGCCCGTCATCGTGTATTCCATGATGGCCTCGCCAGTCACGCTTATCGACGTCTCCCACTGCGCCAGGTCAATGTACTGGCCCTGGCCGGTGCGGTTGCGGTGCCGGAGCGCCGCGAGGACCGCGAAGGCCGCGTGAGCGGCTGCGCTGGGGTCGCAGTAGACGCCCTGGGTGCCGAGCGCCCGCTCGCCTGGATAGCCCGCCAGAGCGTCCAGCCCCGCAAGCGCGCCCACGGTCGGCCCATACGTCGGCAGGTCGCGCAGCGGACCGTATTGGCCTGCGCCGGACAGGGAGATCATGACAAGGTCTGGCCGGTAGCGCCGCAGAGCCAGGTAGTCCAGGCCGAGCCTGGACAGGACTCGAGGCGAGAAGTTCTCGATGACGACGTCGCTCACAGCCACGAGGTGACGAAGGATGTCCTGTCCCCTTGGATTCGCCATGTCCACCGTGACGCACATCTTGTTGCGGTTGATGGTGTGGTACATGGGGTCTTTTTCCGGATCTTTCGCGACGTTGTCCGCGCTCATCCGGAGGGCGTCCAGACGGCTGGAGGTCTCCACTTTGACGACCTCCGCGCCCATGTCTCCGAGGATGCGCGCGGCCAGAGGCCCGGCGATGACCGTGCCGAAGTCTATGACCCGGAATCGCTTCAAGGGGTACTTATCCGCGGACAACCTTCTGGTCTCTCCTTTTGCTAGATGACACCGGCGCGACGGAGTCCCACCAGGTCTGGCGGGGACAGGCCGATTTCGCCGAATACCTCGGCGTTGTGCTCGCCGAGCTGGGGGGCAGGGCGCGTGTACGCGCAGGGAGTTTCCGACAGCTTGTACGGCGCGCCCGGGTAGATGAGAGGGCCTGTATCTTCCCTCGACATCTTAACAAAATAGCGACGGGCTTGCAGATGGGAGTGGTTGACTACCTCATCAACGGTGTACAACGGAGCGAACGGGATGCGGCGCTCAAGA
The DNA here is from genome assembly GCA_030648205.1 of Dehalococcoidia bacterium. Classification (NCBI taxonomy): domain Bacteria; kingdom Bacillati; phylum Chloroflexota; class Dehalococcoidia; species Dehalococcoidia bacterium. The sequence continues at coordinate 37,964 of JAUSIH010000033.1, forward strand.
CACATCTGAAAGAGCTCTTCCTTGGTGTGCTCCATGAGAAATGGCGCCTGTAGCTGATCCATCTCGTCGGCGTACTTTCGGCTGATTTCCAGGCGGTCCTGGAAGCGCGGGTCACGGGCGTACCAGTCCGGCACGCTCCCGCCGCCCATGAGCTCCAGAAAACGCTTCCACTGGTAGCCCTGGACGGCGATCTCGCTGATGAAGCCGTCTTTGCACGGGAGGACGCACCAGGGATAGAAGCCCATTGTGCGGTGGCCGGTGCGCATCTTGACGCGGCCCTCGTACAGGAAAGCCATGAGGCCGCCGCCGCCGTGATAGCTGGCCCATACGTCAGCCTCAGCGATGTCAACGTGCTGGCCGCCGCCTTCGAAGTCGCGCTGCAGCACAGCGACCAGCGTCGCCGCCGCCGCGTGGACCGCGGCCTGATAGTGTCCTTGAAACAGCGGATAGGCGAGAGGCTCCCGGTCCGGCTCGCCGACGGTGCAGACACCGCCCACCGCGGAGGCGTTGAGGTGGTAGGCCACATAGCCGCTGTAAGGACCGGTCTGGCCGAAGGGGCTGATGGAGGTCATGATGAGTTCGGGGTTGAGCTTCCGCAGCCGCTCATAGTCCAGGCCACGCCCCACAAGGAACCCGGGCCGCCAGTTCTCCACCAGGATATCGGCTTTGCCGACCAACTCACCCAGGAGCGTCCGGCCTGTGGGCGTCGCGGTGTCGAGGGTCACGCTCCGCTTGTTCAGATTGAGGTACAGGAAGAGGCCGCTGCGCTCCGGGTGCGGCTGGTCCTGAAGAAAGGGGCCATGTCGCCGCGCCTCGTCGCCACCGTCGGGGTGCTCAATCTTGACGACGTCAGCGCCCAGGTCCGCCATCAGCTTGCAGCAATATGCCGCGGATATGAAGGAACCGTATTCGATAACGCGGAGTCCTTCCAGGGCTTTTCTCGTCATCTTTCTCTGTCGCTGCGCGCGGGCACGCTAGTGTCCCGTTTCTGAAATACGCTTATGATTTGTCATTGCGAGGACTCCGGCAAGCCGGAGGACGAAGCAATCTGGAGGAAGGGTGTGCCCCGCAGCCAGATTGCCACGGCCCTCCTTCGTCGGGCCTCGCAATGACATTGACGGCGAATTTTGGGAACACCACACCAGGGGCCAGAACTCCGCCGCTTCACAGGCCCAGAAAGCGCCGGGGGTTGTCCTCCCTGATTTTCTTCTTGACCTCCGGTTTCAGCGGCAGCTCCTCGAACTCCTTGACCATCTTGGCGGTAGGGAACACGGGATAGTCGTGGGCGAAGAGGACTTTGTCCTGAATCACCGTGTTCATCATGGTGACCACCGCCGGCGACAGGTACTTGAGGCGGATGGCGTTGATGTCCAGATACACGTTGGGCTTGTTCCAGGCGATGGCGGCGGCGACATCGGCCCAGGGCCAGCCCATGTGGGCTATGCAGAGGCGGAGCTTGGGGAAGTTGTAGGCGATGCGGTCAATATGCACCGGGTTCGCCTGATCAATGGGGTAACCGGGGGAGTTGCCCGTATGGAATACCACCGGGATGTCCAACTCCTGACATCGGTCATACAGAGGGAAGTATTTCGCGTCGGAGGGGATGAAGTCCTGTTTGGTGCCGTCCATTTCGCCCAGCCCCTTCAGGCCAAGCACCTTGATGCTGCGCTCCAGCTCGCGGATGGCCTCCTGGCCCATGTGGGGGTCAACGCAGCAGAAGCCAATCAGGCGATCGGGGTGCTTGCGGACTAACGCGGCAATGTGGTCGTTGGGAACGTAGCCGTCACCGGTGGAGCGCATGTCCAGGGGCAGGAGCACCGACTTCTCGATGTCAAAGGCGTCCATGTCCGCGATAACGTCTTCAATGACAATAGGCTTGAGGTAATGTGACTCGGCCCGCAGGCCGCCCGCCATCTTGTGCAACGACTTGGCGATTCCCTCAATGAACTCCTTGGTGCTCGCATGCAGGTGCGTAGTGATCGTGCCCATGGCGCCTCCTGAAGGTCTTGGTTCCAGTGTAGTGGTTTCGACATCTCGTTACCTGCGAGACTCTGCAACGCCGAGCGCTCGCCGTGCCGTGCACCGGCGCTGCGGTGCGCTGCGGCGGGGAACCCTATGACCCCGTCAAGCGGGACGTCCACGTCTCAGAGCGCCCCGACTTCTATGTCATGGGCTATTCCTACGACGCGCTCAGGAATACGACGGTGCTCACCGTTCGTATCTCCGGCTCCTACATGAGACTGCACATCGACGTGGGGGCGCCCTTCTCTCGCCTGTCCAAGAACAAGCGGAGAAAGGTATGCCGCTATGGAGCGGGTGTCCCCGTTCCTGCCCAGAAGCTGATTGGCGAGAAGGTGAAGCAAGCAGTCCAGTTGTACCGGAAAGTCTAGTTGGAGTTCATCTTCCCCCAGCTCACCCCCGCGGGTGGGCTGGGGGCTTTTCGTTTCCCTCTTGCGCTGTCGTCTTCTCCTAAGGTGCGGAGTCTCGTATGTGAGGTTTTTCTAGGGCACTCTTATAGCGGCTGCGGGGCTCCGACCTCCACAAAGCCCGTCGGCATCGGGTGGAGAGTATAGCACTTTCCCCCACGATTACCAATACTCACGCACCGGCCCACGCACCGGCCCCCGAACAAAAAACCAATGTGATTGAGTACGGTCTGGCACCAGGAGTAGGATGGTGCCATGGACCTGCAAAGCTATGAACAGCTTGTGAAGAGCGAGTCAACAGCGAAAAAGTATGTGTTGGGATTTTGCTGGAAAAACCATCAGCGGTTTTGCCCCCGATGTACGTCCAGGAGGCTGTACAGCCTCCTGGACGCGCGGCGACGCTGCGCCCGCTGTGGCTATACGTTTCACGACCGTACCGGCCGATGGATCAACACGGGGAGCCTCACCCATGGCCAATGGCTGCGCTTAGTGAAGCTCTTTGAGTTGGAGGTTTCCACCCGCAAGGCGGCCACTCAACTGGGGCTGACCTACAAGACCGTCTACAAAGCTATTGCTACCCTGCGCTTGGCCATCCTGGCCCATGCCCCTGATGGCGGCCAGTTCCTGAGTGGTGAGATAGAGTTGGACGAGGCCTATTTTGGCGGAAGGCGCAAAGGCAAGCGCGGCAGGGGCGCAGCAGGCAAAGTACCGGTCTTTGGTATCCTGGAACGGGACGGGCAGGTCTCGGTGAGTGTGGTACCCAACGTCCGCGCGGAAACCCTCCTGGACTTGACGGTCAAGAAGGTCCGCCGGGGGAGCATCGTGTACACGGACAAATACCAGGTCTATGATGCCCTCATGTTTTGTGGCTACCGGCATCTGAAGATTGACCATGGTACGCACTTCGCCCAAGGGCGGGTCTCCATCAATGGCTTGGAGGGATTCTGGAGCTACGCCAAAGAGAGGCTGGCCAAGCATCATGGGGTGTCTCCCCAACGCTTCCCTTTGTACCTCAAGGAACTGGAGTTCCGCTACAATCATCGCCAGGAGGACATCTTCCCTCGGTTAGTTCAGTACCTCTGCGATTTTGTGCCAAACCTTACCTAATCACC